>DATMIP010000089.1:0-4484 GCA_035554515.1 Sphingomonas sp.
GCCCAGGCGCCCGCGACATCGCGCGCCGTGCCGGCGGTACCCGACCGCGCGGTGGACGCGCCGCCGGTTACCCAGACCGCGGTTGAGGCGCTCGCGCAGGACGGCACCGAATATGCGCGGCTTTACGGGGTGCCGCTCGACCGGGCGATGCGCGAGCTGCAGGCGCAGCAGGACAGTGTCGCGGCGACCGACGCGTTGCGGCAGGCCTATCGCGAGCGGCTGGCGGGACTGTACATCGCGCATGAGGGCGGCTTCCGCATCGTCGTCCTGCTGACCGGCACCGATCCCGTGGCCGATCAATCGATCGTCGCGGGCGCGATGGCGGTGCCGGTCGTCTTCCAGACCGGCGCGCCGGCGACGCGCGACCAGATCCTCGCCGCGATCACCGCGCACCAGGCCGACATCCGCGCCACCTTGCGCAATCCGCCCGGCATGGGGGCCGATCCGCGAACGGGCATGCTGGCGGTGATGGTCAAGGCGAGCGACATCGGGGCGGACGGCGCGGACGCGCTGGCGGCCCGGCTGAGCGAGATTGCCGGCGTGCCGGTCGAGGTCAAAATCTGGTCGGACGTCGACATCGACCTGATGGCGGAGGGCGGGGGGCGCGTGATCGGGTTCGATCCCGCGATCGGCCGGCGCGGGGTCTGCACCAGCGGCTTCGTCGTTACCGACGGCGCGCAGACGGGCATCGCGACCGCCGCGCATTGCCCCGATCAGCTCAGCTATGTCGAGCCGGGCGGGGGCGACACGCCCTTGACGATGATCGGCGCGTGGGGCGCGCGCTATCAGGACGTCCAGATCCACATCGGCACGGGGGCGGGGCCGGGCGGGCTGGCGCCGCTCTTTTATGCGGACTTCTATGTCGATCGGGGAAAGACCGTCTCACGCCCGGTGACGAGCTGGCGCAACCGCGAGAGCACGCGCGCAGGCGATGTGGTCTGCCACCGCGGCGAGCGTACCGGCTATAGCTGCGCCGAGGTCCAATATGTCGACTACGCCCCGCCGGGCGACCTGTGCGCGGGGCCTTGCCCGGCGACCTGGGTCGCGGTGCGCGGACCGGCCTGCAAGGGGGGCGACAGCGGCGGGCCGGTGTTCAACGTGACCATCGCCTTCGGCCTGGTCAAGGGATCGAGCTACACCGCCGACGGGCGCTGCCGCCTCTATTATTACATGTCGACCGACTATCTGCCGCCGGGGTGGACGGTGGCGTATCAGCGTGCGGGCGAAATGCCGGAAAAACAAAAACCCCCAAAAACGAACTAAAGGATTTTACCGATATGGTTTGTTCTGTCGGAATCGCGAACAAGTGCGAACCCATATGGTGAACTGACAATTTGAAAGAGCCTCGGCACAAACCCGCAACGGCAAGCGGCGATTACGCCGCCACTCCCAGCTAATACAGATTTGTTCCTGTTTTGTCCAGGGGTGATCGGCATGGATGGGCAAGGAGGCGCGTTGGGTCGGCGTTTTTTTGGCTGGTCGATGCGCGCTGCGGAGGGGCAGGCGGCCGAGCGCCTAGGCCGCACCCGCCAGCCGGGGCCTTAGCGAAGCGGACGGCCGCGCTGTGGCGTGTGGAAGTTTCAGTCGGCCGAAAGCCAGGCGTTGCTGCAGATCAGGATGAGTTCGCGCCTTGCCGCCGGCTGCGCCAGATGCGCTTCCACGACCTCCCGGTCGTCCACCGGCAGGCGACGGATCACCTCCGAAACGCTGCGATAATGCCCCGATCTTGCCAGCTCAAACGCCCGATCGATCGCCGAAATTGTCCCCATCGCTATCCCCTAACCCAAGCGGGCGGCCGCGCGAAGACGTCTGTTCGGAGCGAGCGCGGGCCATGTGCGCCTTTGCAACGACAGGCGCGAGTCGCGGCGAGAACGCGGATCGGTTTGCGCAAGGCCAGTCGGGCGCGTCCTACAATCGCCACTGCGTCGAAATAGACCGGCCAGAACGATATGTAACATAATTACTTGAGGCAGGGTTTAGAATATGTAACATAATACCTGTCGAGTCTGAGGACCCGGCGAGCGATGGAGAAAGCCATGATGCCCGTAATCCGGATCAACGACGGCACGTTTGTCGACCTAAGCACACTGAAGACCTGGTATGGTACCAAGACACCGAGCGAGACCATTGACCGCTTGGTCAGCGAGGCGATGGACCAGCTCGGAATGGAGCGGGATGACAAATCCGATGCCATTGCCGAGCCGAACAGCGATGGTTCGATGGAGTTCGTGTCCGCGCCGGGCCTTGCTTTCACCAAGCCAATCGCCGCGACGGTCAACGGGAAGACTCTACATGGGGCGCGCTGGTCCGCGCTCCTGTTTGCGATGATCGGTCAACTTAAGGAGAAGGGGTTAGAGGGCGATAAGCTCGCCCGAGAGCTTGGGGTTCCGGCAAAAGCCGAGCGCTACGAAGAAGAGGGCTTCAAGTACCACGCCGACCTTGGCATCTCGGTGCAGGGCCAGTCAGCGGCCGACGTCTGGAAGGAAGTCGACCGGCTCGCCAAGAAGTGGCGCATCCCGGTAACGGTGGAGTTTTGGTGGCGTCAGAATCCGAAGGCTCAACATCCAGGGAAAACCGGGATTCTCCGCTCGGGCGGAAGTTAACTGCGTGGAGGTCTTCTGCTGCAAGCTGAGGGGCCGACTTATGTTCGCCCGTCGAGATTTTCAGAGCTGACGATGATGACGGCGAAACGTCCGAACAGCATGGCGGCGGGCCTCGGCCTCGGCGGTGTAGCAGCTAGTCAATCGGCTTGTTTGCTTCCAAGGTTCACGAAAATGCTGAATGATGGCCGTCATGATGACGCGCGCAAACACCGCCAACCTGAGCCGATGGATCGGTATTTTCGGTACCGCGATGGTAGTGATCGCTGGGATCTATATCGCTCTCGCGGGCGAGCCTAAATTGCCGATTGGTATAGCGAACGGCACTTATGCAAACCGATGCTGCGGCACCATCTCACTTCGCAATGGCGTTATGACCCTAAGCGGCGGGCAAGGCGTTCGATACGTTGTCGGGAAGGATAAGGGTGGTGCGTACGTTTTTCCGGAAGCCTTTGTCGGCGTTTGGCAGGGGCGTGGATTCCAGGTTGAGGCCGATAGAAGATACCCGCTCAAGCTTCGGCTGAACGACGCGGATAATCCGACCGAGATAGTGCTCACGGACGTTCATAGCTCTTACGCTTTCGTCAAATAGCCTCGCTTCACAGAAACGAATAGAGATCCACATCCACGGCGACGCGCATTCCGTGCGGCCATTCGAGCGGGCCGAGCCAGTCGCCTATCACGTCCTGCGCGTCGAGCGCGCGGTGCGCTCGCACCAACAGCCGCCGGCGATGGCGGCCGCGCAGCAAGGCGAGCGGGGCGGGGGCGGGCCGACCTGGAAGGGCGGCGACAGTGGCGGGCGGGTGTTCAGCGCGACCATGGTTTCGGACCGGTCAAGGGATGGTTTTCGGACTGGTTAAGGGATCGAGCCACACCCCGACGGCCTGTCGTCAACTCAGTTGATGGCGCTGGGCAAACTTCCGGCCAAGCCAGTGAGGGCTGGCATCTCAGGAGGCGGGGGTCCCTGACTAGACGAGATCCCAGCCTTCGCTGGGATGACGACTGGGGGGATGACGACTGGGGGATGACGGCCGGGCCGGCAAACCTCTCCCGTCATCGCGAGCGCAGCGAGGCGATCCAGTTTCGTACGTGGAGATGGATTTCTTCGCTGCGCTCGGTTGCGCATCGCCGGGTCACTCGATCATGTCGCGATAGTCCGCATCAAGGCTGACGGCGGTGGCAAGGTCCCTATCCGCGCCTCTTTTGTCGCCAAGCAGTCGGCGCGCCATGCCGCGACTATAATAGTTTCGCGGCTCACTGGGCTCGTATTTGACGGCTAGATCGAAGTCGGCGGCTGCGCGTTCGAGGTCGCCGTTTCGCTGATATGCGAGGCCGCGGTTCAAAAAAGCGAACGCGAATTTCGGCTTGAGCGCGATGGCCTTGTCGAATGCGCGGATCGCTTCGTCCCATTCTCCCTGCCACGCCGCGCTCAGCCCTTCGGAAAGTCTGGCAGCCGCCTCGCCTGCGGTGCCTTTCAAGCGGCTGTTCAGCTGGCTGTTGCAACCGCGCAGCGTCTGTTGCGGGTCGTTCACCGTGCACGCGTTCCAATCGCCTCGCCGGGAGGATCGCCGGTCACGGTTCGCCCGCGTGCCGGTCACGACGATATTGCTGTCCGTCTTGCTTTCGCTATCGACGCCGGCATTCCGTGCCATCCGGCCACTCGATCCGCGCACTGTCTGAGAATCCGCGAGGGCTTGCGCGGCCGGTAGTGGTGCAGCCTCTGCCGCCGCTTTTGCTACGGGTGGCGCCGCCGGCGCCGGCGGCGCTATCGCCGGCGCGCTGAAGGTGCTCACCGCCAACTCGCGGCTCTTCGACATGGCGCCGTCGAGTGCAGTCGCAGCGGGCTTTTCGCTCGCCTGGGGAGGCGCGGGTGCTGGGTGGGTC
>DATMIP010000090.1:0-3173 GCA_035554515.1 Sphingomonas sp.
CCGGGGCGAAAAGGGAATGGAATGCAACGTGCCAGGTGCGCTAAAGCGAGGAGCAATCCTCCCAGCCTACGATCCGCGTTTGGGCTGTGTGCGTCTGGCGGGCCGCCGCCCCCGTAACGCGTGGGTGTCATCCGGCCTATCGCATCACCCCCCAAGCAGGCGCCGCCTGTTACTTTGGTCATCTTCGGCGCCACCGGCGATCTCGCGCGACGGCTGCTCGTGCCGGCGATCGCCAATCTGTGCGGCGACGGATTGATCGGCGACGACTTCGATATCATCGGCATCGGTTCGCGTGACGGCAGCGATGAGGATTTGCGCGCGGGGCTCGACGAATTCACCGCCAAGGGCGAATGCTGGCAAAAATTGCGCAGCCGGATCACCTATCTGCAAGGCGACTTCACGCAGGCGCAGGTCTTCGACGATCTCAAGCGGAAGCTCGGCGATGGCAATGCCGCTTTCTACCTCGCGACGCCCGCGCAATTTTTCGGGCCGATCGTCGCGAGCCTCGCCGAGGCCGGGCTGATGGAGGAGACAGACGGCCGCTTCCGCCGCGTCGCGGTCGAGAAGCCCTTCGGCCATGATCTCGCGTCGGCACGCGCGCTCAATGCGCAGATTCTGGCCCGGATATCGGAGAGCCAGGTTTACCGGATCGATCATTTCCTGGGGAAGGAGACCGTCCAGAACATCATGGTCGCGCGCTTCGCCAATGCGTGGCTCGAAGCGGTGTGGAACAACCGCTATATCGACAGCGTGCAGATCACCGCTGCCGAGACGGTCGATGTCGGCACGCGCGGCGCCTTTTACGATGCGACCGGCGCGCTCAGGGACATGGTGCCCAATCATCTGTTCCAGCTGCTCGCAATGGTCGGGATGGAGCCGCCCAACGATCTTTCCGCCGATGCGATCAGGACCGAGAAGGCCAAGGTGCTGATCGCGGTGCGCGAGCCGTCGCCGGCGGAGGCCAGGATCGATGCGGTGCGCGGCCAATATGAAGGCTACCGCAAGGCCGCCGACGTCGATCCCAAGAGCAACACCGAGACCTATGTCGCGCTCAAGCTCCATGTCGATACGTGGCGGTGGGCGGGCGTGCCTTTCTACCTGCGCACGGGCAAGGCGCTGAAGGCGCGCGATACGGAGGTCGTGGTTACGTTCAAACCGGTGCCGCTTGCCTTGTTTCGCCACACACCAGTAGCCGATCTGCCGCCGAGCCGGCTGGTGCTGCAACTGCAGCCCGATGAGGGGATCGCGCTCGATTTCATGGTCAAGCGGCCGGGCCCCAAGGTGCAGGCGGTGCCGGTCGCGCTCGACTTCGCTTATGCCGACCGGTTCAGGATCGGCGGGCGCACCGGCTATGAAACCTTGCTCTACGACATGATGATGGGAGACCAGACCTTGTTCCAGCGCGCCGATCAGATCGAGGCCGGCTGGTCCGCGGTCCAGCCCTTCCTCGACGCCTGGGCCAAAGGGAAGGGCAAGGTCGAACGCTACAAAAGCGGATCGGACGGCCCCCAATGCGCGGTCGACCTGATCGAACGCGACGGACACGCCTGGCACGAGATCGGCGCATGAGCCTGCGGTTCGTGATCAGCGACGTCGACGGCACGCTCGTCAACCACGCCAAGCAGCTGACACAGCCGACCATCGATGCAGTGGCGCTGCTACAGGCGGCAGGCGTGCCATTCACGATCATCAGCGCGCGGCCACCATCCGGGCTGGCCCCCCTGGTCGCGGCGCTGAAGCCGACCGGGCCGATCGCGGCCTTCAACGGCGGCACGATCATCGCCCCCGATGGTCGCGTGATCGAGCGCCATCTGCTGAATCGCGACCTGGTCGAGAAGAGCTTCGCCATCGCCGGCAGCTCGGCGGCGACTCCGTGGATCTTCGCCGGCGGACGCTGGCATATTGTCGATCCCGGCAATCCGCATGTTCCCAACGAGGTCGTCGCGTCGGGTCAGCAGCCGCTGATAGAGATCGACATGACGCCGTTATTCGGCAACGTCGACAAGCTTACCTGGGTAAGCGACGATCCGGCCCTGCTGAAGGATCTCCAGCGGCAGATGGACGCGGCGATCGGCAAGGCCGCCACGATCGGCCAAAGCCAGACCTACTATCTCGATCTCACCAGCCCGGTCGCCAACAAGGGAGAAGGCGTCGCCACGCTGGCGCGCGCCGCGGGGATCGATCTCGCCCAGGTCGCGGTGCTTGGCGACCAGTATAACGACATCCCGATGTTCGAGCGCGCCGGGATAGCCATCGCCATGGGACAGGCACCCGGGCCGGTGAAGGCCAAGGCACGGTATGTCTCGACGAGCAATGACGAGGATGGCGTGGCGCATGCGATCAGGACGATCCTGCTGCCGATGGTGGAGGAGCGCGCATGAAGAAGCTGATCGCTTTCGACCTCGACGGGACGCTCGCGCTCAGCAAGCAGCCGCTTGACGACGAGATGGCCGGCCTGCTCGCGCAGCTCACCAACATGGCAATGGTCGACATCATTTCGGGCGGCGACTGGCCACAGTTCGAAAAACAGGTGGTGAGCCGGATGCCGGCCAGTACGAAGCTCGATAACTTCATCATTTCGCCAACAACCGGAACCAAGCTCTACCGCCATCGGAACGGGGCGTGGGAGCGGGATTATGCCGACCTCTTCAGCTCGGAGGAAAGCCAGCATATCCGGGATGCGTTGGCGGCATCGGTTGAGCAGGCGGGCTTTGCCCATGAACAGACGTGGGGCGAACAGATCGAGGATCGGGGCAGCCAGATCACCTTTTCCGCGCTCGGCCAGGAGGCACCGCTCACGGCGAAGGACCAATGGGACCCCGATCATGCCAAACGCAAGGCATTGCAGGCGATCCTGCAGGGGATGCTGCCCGATCTGTCGATCAATATCGGCGGCTCGACGTCGATCGATGTCACCCGTCAGGGCGTCGACAAGGCCTATGGATTAAAGCGGCTCAGCGAGACTGTGGATGTCGCGCTGGAGGATATTCTGTTCCTGGGAGATGCGATCTTTCCCGGTGGCAACGATTATCCGGCCAAGCTGCTTGGCCTCGATACGGTGCGCGTGCGCGACGTCGCCGAGACAAAGTCCGTCGTAAGCGGGCTCATTTCCTGGCTCAAGCCTTAGCGTCGCAATTACTGCGCAAGACATCCGTTCGGGTCGAGCGAAGTCG
>DATMIP010000091.1:0-4538 GCA_035554515.1 Sphingomonas sp.
ATCTCTTCAACCGGCTGATTGCCGATTACCGAGACGATGAGCGGAAGGTCGTGCGGCAGCTCGAACGCCTGATGGACGCGGACCATGCATATATTGACGAGGGAATCGAGTTGATCGCGATCGCCAAGGATGCGCGGAGGACGTTTGCGGAGGCCAGTCTGGAACGCAAGCAAGGCATCCTATCGACGCTACTTTCGAACTGCTCCTACAAGGACGGTAAAGTGACAGCAGTCTTCCGCAAACCGTTTGATATCATTGTGGAAAAGCTTCCGCGGGAGCAGCTGTTGGAAGGCGGTTCAGGGGCCAAAAAACCCAAAACCGCGAAATGGCTCCCCGGGCCGGATTCGAACCAGCGACCATTCGATTAACAGTCGAACGCTCTACCACTGAGCTACCGGGGAACAGGCCTGAACGGCCTTTGAAGGCGCGGCCTATAGCAGCGGCCTTTCACGGGTGGCAAGCGCTTCAACGCCCGCCCTAGATCGCGAACTGCTCCATCGAGATCCGATCATCGAGCGCGTGTTCGGGATCGAACAGCAAGGTAAGCGGGCTGCCCCGATCGACCATGATCTCCACGCTTGCGACGTCGCGAACCTCGCGCTGGTCGGCGACCGCGCTGACGGGGCGCTTGACCGGATCCAGAACACGGAACTTTATCCTCGTGCGGTCGGGAAGGATGGCTCCGCGCCACCGACGGGGGCGGAACGGACTGATCGGCGTCAGCGCCACCATGCCACTCTCCAGCGGCAGGATCGGCCCGTGCGCCGAGAAATTATATGCGGTCGAGCCCGCCGGTGTCGCGACGAGTACGCCATCCGCGACCAGCTCGGAAAGCACTACGCGGTTGTCGATGCTCACCTCGATCCACGCAGTCTGGCGGGTCTCGCGCAGTAGCGAGACCTCGTTGATCGCCGCCAGCGATTCTTTCCTGCCGTCGATCGTGATCGCATCCATCTTGAGCGGGGCGACCTTGATCTGCTTCGCAGCGATGAGGCGGCTTTCGAGCAGATCGGGGCTCCACTCGTTCATCAGGAACCCGACCGTGCCGAGGTTCATGCCGAATACGGGCAGGGCACGGTGGCGGTCGAGCATCGCGTGCAGCGTCTGCAGCAGAAACCCGTCGCCACCCAGCGCGACCATCAATTCGGCTTCGGCGGCGGGAACCCATTCGTAGCGGCGCCTGAGTTCCTTGGCTGCTTCTTGCGCAGCTTCGGCGGGCGACGCTGCGAGGGCCAGCTTGCGTTCGCCGCTCATCCCCCGGTAACGTTCATGTGGCGCGACACCGCCGGCTGCGCCGCGTCGATCGCAAAGGCATGGCGTTCCGGCTTGGCCGCCATGGCGCGATCGAGCGCGGCGTCCAGCGCCTCCGGTCCACCCTCGCGGAGTGCCGCACGCAGATCGATTCGATCCTCCCGGCCGAGGCACAGGTAAAGCTGACCTTCGGCGGTGAGGCGCACGCGGTTGCAACCCGCGCAGAAATTTTCGCTCAGCGGCGTGATGAAGCCAATTTTGACGTCGAGTTCAGCAATCCTGAAATAGCGCGCCGGGCCGCCGGTGCGTTCGCCCAACGGCACCAAAGTGAAGCGATTCGCGAGAGCGCGGCGGACGCCGTCGAGCGGCAGATAGTGACTGGTCCGATCTTCCTCCACGGCGCCCAGCGGCATGGTTTCGATCAGCGTAAGATCATGGCACCGTGCCGCGCACCAGCGCAGCATCGGCTCTATCTCGGTTTCGTTGAGGCCCTTGAGCGCCACCATGTTGATCTTGATGCGCAGCCCCGCTGCGCTGGCCGCGTCAATGCCGTCGATCACCTTGGCCAGGTCACCGGTGCGGGTGATATGACGAAAACGTTCGGGATCGAGACTGTCGAGGCTGACATTGATCCGTCGCACGCCCGCGGCCACCAGGGTTTCGGCCTCGGCGCGCAGCCGCGTACCATTGGTGGTGAGCGTAAGTTCGTCGAGCCCGTCGCCGATATGCCGCCCGATCGCATGCGCCAGGTCCGCCACGCCGCGCCGGACCAGCGGCTCTCCCCCGGTCAGCCGGATACGCCGGACGCCGCGCGCAATGAAAGCGCTGGCGATCGACGCAATTTCATCGATCTTCATCAGCTTGGCCGGCGGGAGAAAGGTCATGGTTTCCGCCATGCAATAGCGGCAGCGCAGATCGCACCGGTCGGTGACGGAAATGCGCAGATATGTAATTCGCCGGCCAAAACCGTCGATCAGGGGGGAAGGGGTGGGCAGGGCCGCGGCCATGGCTCGTAGCTAGGGCCGCGCATCGGCGGCGACAAGGGCTGCTTCAAGCAGCGATGCAGTTAAGACATGGGCCTGGCCTGCGCCAGGACGGACGGCTGATGGGGGCGCCGCCCTAGCCGGCGCAGAGGTTCCTTGGGGAACCGGCCGACATCCATGTCTACCCTCGGCAAACGATGCCCTTGGGGGGAAGCATCGCGTATGCGGCCGAGGGAAACCCTACACCGCGAGTTGCCCGGTAAGGACCCGAGAGGCCTGATTCCAGGCATTCAACACCGCGCGCATTGCCACCTTCACCAGCGCAGGCCGGCGCAAGCTCGAATTCGCAAAAACGAGGTGCATCGGCATAGCTGCCAGCGAAAACCTGCTGGAGCTGGGCCGATGCTCACTCGCGGAACTGAAGCGAGGGGTCATAGTCATTTCGCTACCGTCCTGTCTTTGCGCCAGCACAACTAACGCGACATGGAACCAGTTTGATATTATATTGTGCTGGGAGTGGCACGAGGGTTTCGCGCCACAGACATCGGACACAGCCATGAGTACGAGCCCGCTGTTCGCGGGATTGTCGCAGGAACAGCGCGCTGCGGTCGAGCGCCGCGCTTCGCTGCGCAAATTCGCCGAGGGCGAATCCCTGTTTGTCCAAGGTGCCATGGCCGATGAGATGCTGGTCATTGCGAAGGGCCGGGTCAAGGTCTGGCGCGCATCTGAAGATGGGGCGGCGCTCACGCTGACAATCCTGGGCCGGGGGGCCCCGATCGGCACGCTGGGCGCGGCCGACGATACTCTGAACCATGCTACCGCGACCGCCTTGACCCCGATCGAGGCGCTCGCCTGGCCGATAGATGCCTTGCGCGAACTTATGGATCAGAGCCCCGCGCTGACCGCCAATGTCCTGCGCACCGTGACGAGTTACGCCGAGCAGCTGATCGAACGGCTGGAGGAGGTCGCCAGCGTTCCGGTCGAGCAGCGGCTGGCGCGGACGCTGCTGAGGATGGCGCGGCGCACGCATGGCGAAGCGGCGGGCGACGGATGCGACCTGCCGCTGTCGCGTCAGGATCTGGCTGATCTGACATCGGCGACCTTGCCGACGATCAGCCGAATGATGAGCCGCTGGCGGGCGGAGGGACTAATTGCGGGCACTCGCGGAAAGGTGAAAATCCTGGATTTCGAGGAGCTCGCCAAAATCGCCGAGCGTTCCCCTGGCTGACATCTTGCCTGCCCCTTCGTTCCTATTTGCCGGTCATTCTTCCCCGAATTTGTTTTCGACCAGATCGCAAAGCGCCCCAACCGCGACGTCGGCACCATCCCCCTGGGCGCTGATCTTCACCGAGTCGCCCATCGCGGCGCCGAGCATCATCAAGCCCATGATGGACGTGCCGGCGACCTTCGAACCGTCTTTCTCGACCTCAACCGAGGCCGATTGGCTGGATGCAAGCGTGACGAATTTCGCGCTCGCGCGTGCATGCAGGCCCCGCTTGTTGGTGATCGTGACCGTGCGTTCGATCGTCATGCGGCGGCGGCACCCAGGACTTCCGATGCGACCGAGATATATTTGCGCCCGGCCTCGCGCGCCGCGGCGACCGCGGCCTGCACCTTCATCATCTTTCGCGCCCCTTCGAGGCGGATGAGCATCGGCAGGTTGACGCCTGCTATGACTTCGATCCTGCCCGGTTCCATCAGCGAGATAGCGAGATTGGAGGGGGTCCCGCCGAACAGGTCGGTCAGCAGGATGACCCCCCGACCTTGATCAACCGCGGTCACCGCACGCGAAATATCCGCGCGACGTGCTTCCATATCGTCGTCCGGCCCGATGCAGATGGCTTCGATTCCCTCCTGGGGTCCGACGACATGTTCCATCGCGCGAACGAATTCCGCCGCAAGCTGGCCATGAGTCACCAGCACCAATCCGATCATCTGTTCACCGCCACGATTGCGTCCGTGCCACCGTCCGGCTTCCCCTCCCCCATGTCCGGTTGTCTCTGGACCAGATCACGATGATTGATGGTGGGCGAAAATCCCGCCGCGCGCAACCTTTTGGCGATGGTCTCGGCAGCGTGGACCGATCGGTGCCGGCCACCCGTGCAGCCGAATGCGATCGTGATATAGCTCTTGCCTTCGCGCTGGTACCGCGGGAGCAGGGTAAGCAACAGGCCTTCGATCTGATCGAGCGCGGGCGCATAGGCCGCATCCTCGGCGATATAGGCGGCGACATCGGCGTCCTGGCCCGTGCCTGGCCGCAAATCTTCGTTCCAGTGCGGATTACGCAGGAAACGCATATCGAGC
>DATMIP010000092.1:0-16290 GCA_035554515.1 Sphingomonas sp.
GACTTGGACTGGCTGGCGCTTTCCGCCGCGTCCCATGCCTCGCGCAGCCGGCGTTGCTCCTCGAGATAGGCCTGCCGTTTCGCGAGCAGCGCGCGCTTCACCGACGATATACGAAACCCCAGGTAGATTGCGGCCAGCCCCGTCCAGAATCCCAGGATGATCAGGTACCAATGTTCGGGCGAGAGCACGCTGCCGCGCAGGTTGATGCCCTTCAGCGTGAACGCGTGGTGGCCGCTCGGCGTGCCGCTGCCTGTCTGGATGTCGAATCCGATCACATGATCGAAGCGGGGGATTGCCGATTGCGGCCGTTTCGGGTTCGCGAATACCCACCATTGCTCGACCTTCGCCTCGCTAAGGTTCAGCTCGACCTTGTTGAAGCCAGGCTCGACCGGAAATTCGATGCCGATCGGCTTGACCGTATCGGCGGTATCCGCCGTGCCCTGCCGGGGCTCACGATTCTTGATCGTGAACTTCAGCAGTTTCGCCGAGCCCTGATAATTCAGCTCGATCTCGACCTTGTCGTATCGCGACAGATCGTGGCCCGCCCCGGCGGGGTTCAGCGGATCGAGCAGGATGCCCAATGCGCAAAAGGGATAGGAAAAGACCGGACGAAGCTCGCACGACCATGAAAACGGCTCGTGCGGGTCGAGCGCGGCGGTGGATTTGCCGCCGCTCGAAGCGTCGCTGAACCAGTAGACGCCGACATTCTTGCCATCCGACGGCCGGAGCGAAAAGTTTCGATCGACGATCGCGCCCTTGCCCATCACCGCGGCAAAGGTCGCCACCAGCAGCAGCAGCCCGATCAGTTCGAATTTGAGCGACGCCAGCCGCAGCCCCTTGCCGCGCAGCCCGAACGAACGGCGCGCGCGCGGCCCGGAGGGCGCCTGACCCTCCACCCGGGCTGGCGATTCCTGGAGCGCCCCGGCCGGACGCCATAGTGCGAGCTTCATTGGGTCCTCTCCCGAACGCCGCTATTACGTTGAAGGGCTTAATTTTTTCTTGTCCGCCGAAGCGATTTCGGTCCGGACGCGGAGGACAGTGAGGATAAGCCGCAACAGGATAGGAACCGCGACGGATGATGTTCCTAGCGCGATGAAACGAAAGGATTGGTAAAGGGTTAGGTGGGTACAGGTTGGGGACCTGCTGTTGCGAGGAATGCTATGAACCCGAATGTCGCGGCACTGATTGAAAATGGTAAGGCCGTCTCGATCGGAATGGCAAAGGTGGCCGCGGCCAAGCCCAACGATCATCCTCTTCAGAGCAACGCCAAGTCTTTTCGTGGCGCGGCGCAGATCATCTCCGCGTTGACGATGGAGCTGGCGCGCGCCGATGAGCGCGCGAGCCAGCTTACCGACAAGCTGCGCCGGATCGCCAACCTCCAGGTCCGCCACGCCCCCGAAGCGATCCAGAGCGGCGACTGGAAGGCGATCGTCGCGGAACTGCAGGTTGTCGCGCAGGAGGGCCTTACTCCGGGCACGAACGAACGCAGCCCGCGCGGCCCGCGCATTCCCCGCCGGCCCCCCGCGATCGGCTGACGAACCTGCCGGTGGCCGGAGCCGTTCAGGCCTCGTCCTTTATGCCTTGAGATAATCGGGACGTCGCCGGCACCCGCGCCGATCGCCCGAAGCGCCCCAGCAGCGGTGCATTGTCGACCGCCGTCGCGCGCGCGATGTGCGATGGCGTCAGGCCGCCTGGTGGAGATAATGCGGATCGAAATCGGCGATCCGCTGCAGACCGGGCCAATCGGTGATCTCGATATCGCGCTTCTTGCGGACGATCACGCCGCTCCGGTCAAGATCCTTGAGGGTACGGTTGACGTGGATCGGGGTGAGGCCGGTGGCATCGGCTATGTCCTCCTGCGTCATCGGCAGCTTGATCCGTTCAGGTGCGCCGAGCCCGACGGCCGCGCGCGCGGCGAATTCGCAGAGCATATGCGCGATGCGCGACCTGGCGTCGCGCCGGCCGACATTCAATACCCACTCGCGGAAGATGGACGCGTCGATCAGGCTGTCGCGCCACAGGGCCTCCAGGATGTTCGGTCGCTCGTGCGCCAAGGAACGCAGGGCGGCCTGCGGAATCCAGGCGATCGTGGCGGCGGTGATCGCCTGCACATTATGATCGGCGCGCGGCAGCAGGATATGTTGCACGTCGAGCATGTCGCCGGGAATGTGGAATGACACGATCTGGCGCCGGCCATTGCTCGTTTCCTTGTGCCGGCAGGCAAAGCCATCGAGCAGCAAGGTGCACTGCGTCGTCGGCTCGCCCTCACGGACGATATCCGTCCCGGCCGGCGCCGGCCGCACCTGATATGGCAATGCGCGGATCGCCGCACGATCACTATCGTCGAAGCAACTCAGACGGCCGAGCTTGCGGATCATCGTTCCGAATATATCGTTGCTGTTACTGGCCATCCGTCTCCTCGCAAACGCAGGTTCGCACGGAATAAACACCGAACCCGTATACTGGTTTCAGCGCCGAAATGGCGGGAACCCGCAAAATCGGCGAGGGTTGGTGTCCAGCCGTTCGGCCAATCAGCCGACGCTGCGAAAGGCGAGGACGTTTCGGCGCAGATCATATGCGCGTTGAACGGCGGTCCCCAATTCGGCCAGCCCGAACGGCTTGTTGAGCCGGGGCAGGTCCGCGATCGGATCGGCCGCGCCCGTATAGCCCGAGACAAGCAGGATCGGCATATCCGGCCGGTCCACCCGTATCTGCCGCGCAAGCGCCGCTCCATCCATCCGCGGCATCTTGTAATCCATCACCACCATATCGATCGCGGGCGTCGCCGCCAGTATGACGAGCGCCTCGGCGCCGCCTTCGGCTTCGACCACCTTGTGGCCTAGCTGGCGGAGCATTTCCGACGTGCCCCGCCGCACCAGAGCTTCATCGTCCACGAGCAGGATCGACAGCGGCCGCTCCGGCGGCGCGGGCGAATTCGGAAGCATCTCCGCTTCGTCTTCGGGACGGGTGTTGGTCATCGGCAGAAAAAGGTCGGCGCGTGTCCCTTCTCCGCTCACGCTGTGCAGACCGAAAGCCCCGCCCAATTGCGCGGTGAGGCCATGTACCATCGACAGGCCGAGGCCCGTGCCGCGGCCGACCTCCTTGGTTGAAAAGAATGGCTCGACCGCGCGCGCGAGTATCTCGGGCTCCATGCCGACGCCGGTGTCGATGACCGACAGGCGGACATAAAGGCCGGGCGGAAGCCGCATTTCCGATCCCGGGCCGACCAGGACCTCATCCGCCGCGATCGTCAGCACGCCGCCCTCGGGCATGGCATCGCGGGCATTGACGCACAGGTTGAGGATCGCGAGCTCAAGCTGGTTTGGATCCGCCAGCGCGCGCGGCAGTTCGGGCGGGCAGCGCAGCCTGACCTCGATTTCCGGACCAACCGAACTTGCGACCAGATCACGCATCCCCTCGATCAGCGCGGTCATGTCGACCGCGATGCTCTGCAATTCCTGTCTGCGCGCGAAGCCCAGGAGGCGTTGCACAAGCGTCTTGGCGCGCTCGCCCGACTGCAGGGCATTGGCGAGCCAGCGATCGGTCCGCTCATCCTGCCCCCCGAGCTTGCGCTGCAGCAGATGAAGCGCCCCGATGATGGGGGTGAGCAGATTGTTGAAATCGTGCGCGACGCCGCCGGTAAGCTGGCCCAGCGTTTCGAGTTTCTGCGCCTCGTGCAATTGTTCGAGCGCGGCCTGGCGTTCCGCGGTGCGATCCTCGACCCGCTGTTCCAGCTCGGCAGCGAGCGCATGAAGCTCATCCAGCCGCGCGCGCGCCTCATATTGGCGGCGCCGCGCGCGGCGCGCGGACTGGGCGAGGCTGACAAGCGTCGTGGGGTGGAACGGCCGTTCCAGAAAGGTGACGTTGCCCAATGTCTCCAGATAGCGCGCGGCCATGGGGTTGCGTTCGAGTCCCCCGCCACGCAGGGTGAGCAGGATGAACGGAAAATCCGACCAATCGGGCTGCGCCGCCAGCCATCCCGCCAGGGGGTTGAGATCGGCGGTCCGCAGCGCCTCCTCGGCGATCAGCCCGAAGCCGGCGCCCCGACGGATTTCATCGACCAGTTGCGCGACCGACGCGCATTGAACGCTGATCATCCCCGCCTCGGCCAGCATTGCCGCCGCGACGTCGGCGTCGCGGCCCTGCGGCGCCAGGATCAGGGCGCGCTCGGACAGATGCGGTATCAAGCGTGGAGCCTCTCAGGCGCCGGGCCTTCGGACCCGATCAGGCTGGGGACACCGCGCAATACGCCGTGAAAATTGGTCAGCGGCTCGCCCAGCGTGATCCCGCGCCGATCGATCATATATTCGCGGATCGTATTTTCATGCGTGCCGGTGCGTTTCTTGATCACCGAAATGGCGCGCTTCACGCGTCCGATCACTTCGAAATAGCGCAGCAATATCACCGTGTCGGCAAGATAGGTCACGTCGACCGGCGCCTGCATGTCGCCGACCAGGCCATGCTGGGCGACCGTCAGGAACGTCGCCGCACCCTGGCGATTCAGATATTGCAGGAGTTCGTGCATGTGCAGGATCAGCGCCTGCTCGCCCGGCATCGCCGCCTGGAACCCGTTGAGGCTGTCGATCACGACCGTCCTCGCCTCATGGATTTCAACGCAGCGACGCACCCGCTCGGAAAATTCTCCCGGCGTGAGCTCGGCGGCATCGAGCTGCTCGATCACGAGCTCCCCTGCATCAACCATCGCCTGCAAATCGATACCAAGGCCGACCGCCCGGTTGAACAACAGCCCCAGTTCCTCATCGAACACGAACATCGCGGCGCGTTCGCCACGCTGAACCGCCGCCTTGACGAAGGTCAACGCGAGCAGCGATTTGCCCGTGCCCGCCGGTCCCAATATGAGCGTGCTCGATCCCCGATCGATGCCGCCGCCCAGCAGCGCATCAAGCTCCGGCGAGCGGGTGGTGAAGAGGGAGCGGTCGAACGTCTTGCGGTGCTCCGCCGAAACCAGGCGCGGGAACACCCGAACGCCGCCCGGATCGATCACGAAATCGTGATAGCCGCCGCGATAGCGCTGGCCGCGATATTTGATGACCCTCAACCGCCGCCGCTCGGCACCATAATCGGGCGACATTTCCTCAAGGCGGATGACGCCATGGGCGATGCTGTGCATCGTGCGGGTATTCCCGTCCAGCGTCAGATCGTCGAGCATCAACACGGTCGCGCCCTGCCGGGAAAAATAATGTTTCAGGACAAGTATCTGGCGGCGGAAGCGCAGTTGCCCTTGCGCCAGCAGCATCAGTTCCGACAGGCTGTCGAGCACCACCCGCTCGGGCTTTACCTGCTCGAACAGTTCGACGATGCGCTTGGTCGTTTCGCCCAGTTCCAGGTCGGACGAATAGAGCAGGCTCTGCTGCAGCTTTTCGTCGAGCAGGTCTTCCTGCGGCATCAGTTCGAATATGTCGATACCATCGAGATCCCAGCCGTGCGACTCTGCCCCCGCGCGGAACTCCGCGTCCGTTTCCGACAAGGTTATGTACAGGCAGCGCTCACCCGCCGCCGCGCCCGCGATAAGGAATTGGGTAGCGATCGTTGTCTTGCCGGCGCCCGGATTGCCTTCCAGCAGAAACAATCGCGCCCGCGCCAGCCCGCCAGCCGTGATATCGTCCAGTCCCGCTATACCGAAGCCTGCCTTGTCGCCTTCAACCGCCATTCCGCCTCCGTCCTCAAGGCATCATGAACCTCCAAGCGGGCAGTTTGATCCCGGAACGACACCGGCAGGGGTCACAGCGCCGACCGAGGGCGCATTTGTTGGCGCAGATCCGCCCGCCGCGAAACGAATTGCCGGTCTAAACCCATTATCAACCATCGCCTGCTATTCGGGCCATGACGACCGGCGGCGTAGAGGCCTGTGTTCCACCGTCGGTCGTCACCATTCCCATCGGCAGGCGAAAGTCGTCAGCGGGTCCACCACGCCCGGGCCCCTGTATCCGGTCCGCGGGACAGTCCTTTCGAAGCCTCGGCGGACCGTCGCAGCAAACCACACCATGAACGGTCGCGGCATGAGCCGGCACGGGACCCCCTTCGGCGCGCCGATGCGCCCAGCGGGCTTCGAGCGCGGCTACGATGCGATCGGCCAGCTCGCGCTGCCGGGCCAGATGGTCCGCGGCGCTGACGAGATCGACGATCGCATCCGCGACGGTTTGTTCTCGAAGGAATGGCGCGCTCATCAGTCGGCCTCCGCGACGAAGCCGTCCACGCACTCGCTACATTGCGCGATAAGGGGCGGACGTCCGGCCCGCCCTTCGAAGATGACGCGATGCCCTGCAGCCAGCTCAGCCGCGCGCGCCTCTGGTGTCAGCGCGTCCAGATAGCGGCGGTAGGCGCGCGGGCTCCAGGCGAAGAAGGTTTCGCCCGCCGTAGGCTCGTCCATCCAGCCTTTGCTCGCCAGATAAAGGCAGGCCGCCAGCAACGCCGACGGCATGGACATATCGGCGCGTGCCAGCCGCTGCGCCTTGACCGCGGCCTCATCGATCCGATCGCATAATATGGCGCGGACCGAGTCCCAAATCGATTGATGCAGCATGGACACCCTCCCCTGGCCGGACCCGCCCAGATCGGCCGGCATGTTTCGGGGAGAGGTGTACGCTATTCAAGTACAACAGTCAATAGAATGTACGCGTATAGAGTACAATTGTCTGATGGTCGCGGGCGAGGCCGCGGTCAGCCAATCATGTCGTCGAGCGTCAGAACGCGATCCATGCGATCGACGCGCTCCATCGCGATGCGGAAGACCTGCGCAGGATTATATTGTTCCAGTTCGACATAGGAGGCGGTTTTGCGGACGATCGTCTTGATCAGCACCGAACTGGCGCGTTCACCCTCCACTTCATCGGGCGCACGCAGATAGATGACCGCGTCGTCGCCCACCGCCGGGCGTTTGCGGCTTTCAACGAAGACGGTATCGCCATCGCGGAAGCGCGGGTGCATCGAAGAGCCCTGGACATAGAGGCCGTAGACATCGGCGCGCCCGTCGAGGATGGTGGGACGGCGCTTATATTCGACCACTTCGCCCCGGTTGAGGGTGGTCTGTTCGATCGCCTCGCCGTCGACGATCTCGTCAGCGCCAAGAGCGGTGCCATAGATGGGCACGTCGCGCCGCATGCGATCCGCGCTCGATCCCTCCATGCGGAACGGTGCCGCATTGGTATCGATGACGAGGCCGGTGAGCGCCAATATTTCGCCCCGCATGATCGGCGGATCGCCCATTCCCTCCATCGCATCGGCAAAACGCTGCGCAACCTCCACGCCCAACGGTCGATCGAAAGCGGGGTCGGCATAGCGCTGAATGCCCGACGCAGCGGCATAGCCCGCCCTTGCCGCGAGCGCGCGCAGCGACAGGCCCGCGCGATCGCGCAGGCGATTGAGCGCCGCCCCGGTCGTGCCCTGAATCGTCATGGCCACGCATATGCCGCAAATTATGTACGTCGTCCAGATTGATTTCTGTACGCATTATGTGTATAAGAACGGCGAATCAGCAGCGAGGGCAGAATGGGAAAATCTATGAACGCATCGGCTGCGGCCGGCGCGACGGCTCCTGCATCAGCATTCGGCGGCCGGAACGGGGCGGCACGCCTAATATTTGCGAGGCCGGGTAGCGACCGTCATCTTCTGCCGTTGATCGCCATCGGGGCCGCGACCCGCCGTCGCCGAGATGTTGGCGGCAATATCGTTGAGTTCGGCGGTGGTTGCGGCGTTGGTGTGTTCGATCGAGGTGTCGGTACCGCAGCCCGCGAGCCCGGATATGGCCGCCAGCCCAATCGTCGCCGCAACGCCGTGCCACGCCCGCATGAAGCCTGCCCTGTCGTTCATCATCGAACATCCGATAACGCACGAAACGGCGTTTGGCGATGCGGCGGCGCACCAAATCTCGGGCCGATCGGCCGCGGCCCAGGCCCGAAAATGCCCAGCAGATGTTGCAGCTCTCCACGATCATCGGCGCGCCGATCAGCGCTGATCAACGCGGCGGGGTTCGATCGGACGAGCCGAGCCGAAGAAGCGGCCGAAACGCGGCGGATGGCGGCGAACAGCCGCGCCGCGGCGGCATATCAGGAGGAGTGTGGGATATGAGACATGCACGACGCGGTCGACCGCGCAAGGCGGGTGCGCGCGACGCCCGCGGACGGCTGATTGTCGCGCCCGATCGCGGCAATGCCGTGGTCCAGGCGCGCGCCGCCGTGTTCGCCCGGTTTCAGGACGGCAAGGCGGACCAGCAGATTGGCGACCAGATCGGACGGGCGTGGGCGGCGGGATTGCTCGACGGGCATCACTGTGACTCCGCCATCCTGCGCGACACCGGACGGCGTTATGCAGGGCTTTACTGGCACGAATTCGCGATCATGGCGCCCACCACCGCCGCGCTCGAGCGGCAGGACCGCTGCACCGCCAACGATCCCGGCGCGGATCGACCGGGCGAACTTTTCCGCCAGCTCGACCGCCTTGCCCGTGACGCCGGGCGCGAAGCGGCGGCGGCGATGCACAGCCTGTGTGTTGACGGCTGGTGGTTTCCCGACAGCGATCAGCCCTGGCTTGCGCGGCTGATCGACCAGGCCGCCGTCGGATCCGCGCGGGCGCCCGCCGATGAAGCGCGGTTGGAGGCCGCCTGCACGGCATTATTGGCGATGGTCGAGGGCCGCCGGACGTGATCCGCGCCACCTATGCGATCGGGCCGCGAGGCGCTTTCGTCGCTCGCGGCGATCCAGGCAACCGGATCGTGCGAGGCGGATGGCGGCTTGCGCAGACAGGACGGAACATTCGTGGTGGACGCATCGATCAGCCGGATATTGTCGCGATGAACCTGCGCTACGACGTCCAGGATGCGCGCCCAGACACCGGCGTCGCGCCAGCGCTTGAACCGCGCGTGGCAGGTCGTAGGTCGTCCATAACGCGCGGGTATGGCCGCCCATGACCGGCCGGTTCGCAGCCGCCACAGAATCCCGTCGATGATCCGACGATCATCGACCCGGGCGACCCCTCTCATCCTCGGAAGCACCGGTATGATCGCCGTCCATTCGGAATCGGTCAGTTCGGCTGTCGGCAATCCCAGCCCCTTGCGCGCAGGTCTCACCAGAAGGCCCACATTGCGATTGCAATGACGACAAGCATGAGCACAGTGACGCCAGTAAGCGCGTCGGCTAATCGTTCCCCCAATGTTCCACCCCGGTAGTATGTTGCTTGCTGCGTCCATCCATAGGCGCACCGGACGCGTAAATCGTCAACAAAATCGACCAAATTGGCGAACAACTGCAACATGTTGAGCGAATTCGTTACGCTCCCGTCTTCCGCGTCGGGCGAGGAACCCGGCGCGGTCATCGGGCGTCCTGCTGCCGCGTTTCCTGCGGCTTGAGCGAAACATATACACCGTTGGCGATGCCCGTCAGGACGAGCAGATTGGCATCGAACGACGTCAGCGTGAGCTGGGCGATGACGTTCCAGCAGAAGATCAGCGCCAAAATGACCGTCCACGCGATGATCTGCAGCCGCTGAAGCTGCACCTCGCCCCCCTGCCAGGCACCGGCGATATCATAGAAGAAACCGTTGGACCGGGGCGCCTGCTGCCCGCGATTGAGGAGTTGGGACGCGGTCGCGGTGGCGCCCGATATCCCGACGAGCACGAACAGGCCGGGGGTGAACACGTTGAGATATTGCCCCGTCACCAGCCAGATATAGATGAACCCGGCGGTCGTCAGCACCAGCCAGACCGCCATCTGAACGAGCGCGAGGCTGTAGGCATCGCCGACATGCGTGCCGACACGCAGCAGGGTCGTCTGGTAGGCCAGCCCCAGCAGCCCGAGCAGGATCGCCGCCAGCGCGGCCCCCGTGCAATACATCAGCCATGGCGTGTAGAGCAGAAAGGTCACGCTTTCCCGGGCGCCGCCGACATTGACCTGGCCGAGGTTGACGAGCGGCGCCGGCTGGCCCTGCTCCGCCAGGCCGATCCGCAGCGCTATCCGGCCCTTGCTCGCGGGCGCCGCGAGGAGCGCGCGCCAATAAGCGGCGGTCGCGCTGTTCGCATCCTCCGGAGCCGCGATTTCGAAGGTCAGCGTCTGCGGCCCGGCGATCGGGCGCGCGATCGCGGTGAGCGGCGACGGCTTGCCGTTGACGTAAAGGACGATCGTACGGCCTTTCTGCGCTTCGTCGAGCGCGGCCTGCGCCACCGCCAGATCGGCCTTCGCCCTGACCTGTGCCGCGTCCGCGGCTCCGGTCTGCGCCTGCGTCTGTTCGGTCGGCGAGGCATTCCGCGCGAGCGCCGCCGCCTGGTATGCAATGTTGGCATCGGCGACCGCGCGCGCGGCGATGGTGACCCTGGCCGCGAGCTCCGCCTGCTTCTCGGCGGGGACGACATTTTCCACCGCGACACAAAGCGTATGGTTCAACTCCAGATCGTGCGGCTGGATTCCCGTGATGCGGATTCCACCCGATATGGCGGGCGCGGCGTCGACATTCCTCAACGGTTCGTCGAAACAACCGCTGTCGACATTATTCTGGTGCGCGATCCACAGGCTGAGCCCGATCATGAAAACCAGCCCGACCGTACCGAAGGCGCCGATGATTCGTGCTACCTTTGCCGCCCCCGCCCATGGATCAGCCCGATCGTGCATCTTCAGTTCCGGCATCCTCGCCTCCCATCGGCCCAACGACCTTCGCGTCGCCTAGCTTCTAAAGCGGCAACCCGATCAGTGAAATCTCCCGTCCATAATCGGGCTCGGCACGATGCGTCGCGCGGCGGAAGCTGAAGAAGCTGTCGGCATCCGCATAGGTGTCGAGCCCGAGCGCCTCGACGCGGCCGATCCCGGCGGAAGCGAGGCGGGCGGCGACATAGGCTTCGATATCGAAACGCTGGTGGCCGGGGCGGCCGGCGGCGAAAAAACGTTCGTTGGCCGGATCGGCCGCCTCGAACCGCGCGGCGAAGGCGTCATCGACCTCATAGGAAGCGCGCGCGATGCACGGGCCGATCGCCGCCACCATCTGATCGCGACGCGCGCCGAGCCTCTCCATCGCGGCGATGGCGGCGTCGGTGATTCCGCTGAGCGCGCCTTTCCAGCCGGCATGGGCGGCGCCGATCACGCCCGCCCCGGCATCGGCAAGCAGGACCGGCGCGCAGTCGGCGGTGAGGATGCCGAGCAGCAGCCCCGGACGATCGGTCACGAGCGCGTCCGCATGCGGACGGGCATCGTCGGCGAACGGCGCGGTCACGATCACCGCCTCGGCCGAATGGACCTGATGCACCGTCACCAGCGCCGCGCCGGGCAGCACGGCCCCGATCGCGCGCCGCCGGTTTTCGGCAATGGCGGCGCGGTCGTCGTTCGATCCCAGCCCTACGTTGAGGCCCGCGAGCATCCCGGTGGAAACTCCGCCCTTGCGGCCGAGAAAGCCGTGCGGGAAGGCATCGAGCACGCTGGCGCGGTAGCGATTGATTGACGCCACGATCTTCACCCCGTCATCCCAGCGAAGGCAGGAATCGATCCCTCGCCCGTCGGACTAGCACGACAGCGCGGGAGATGGACTCCGGCTTTCGCTGGAGCGAGGTGGAAAACTAGAACCCGCCCGGCTCGGGCCAGCCGCGCCCGGTGACCGCCATCACCTTGAACAATTCGCCCATTTCGTCCGGATGGGTCAGGCGGCGATAGGCTTCGCCGATTTCGGACGCGCGGGTCGGTGCGTTGCGCGACAATATCGCCGCACGATCCGAAAGACCCAGCGAGACGAGCCATTGTCCCTGATCGACCGGGCCGGCGACATGCGTGCCCACCGCGCGCGCCGATCCGGCCAGCGCCGAAAAGTCGACATGCGCGGTCAGATCGCTCGCTCCGGGCCGCGCAAATGGATCGGCATAAGCATGGGCATGGACCGCCTGCAGCGTATCGCCATGCGCGCCGCCATAATGGCCATAATCGATCACCAGCAGCATGCCCCCCTGGTTGCGCAGCCGGCGCGCGATCGCGCGGATCAGCTTGCGCCCCACCGGGCAGGTTTCGATCACGCCGCCCGGATCGGCGTGGCGCAGATGCGGCGGCACCTCGCCATATTTGGTGGTCTCGCCGGGCACCGCCTGGAAACCGTCATAGCCATAAGTGACGACGCGCTCGCGCCATCCGGAGAAGGTGTTGATCAGCTGGTGCACCGGCAAGGCATCGAAGAATTCGTTCGCGACGATCAGCAACGGGCGATCGGTCGGCAGCGTCTGGAGCGTGTCGTGCCAGATCGCCTCGGGCAGGTTTTCGGCCTGTTTCGCGCGCAGCAGCGGGCTGGTTTCGATGAAATGGACCGGTGGTTCGAGCCCCACCACCGCCATCGCGCGCAGCATATCGACGGCAAGCGTGCCGCGGCCAGGCCCCAGCTCGACCAAAGCGGCATCGACCGGGCGTCGGGCGCGCTGCCACACATCGGCGAGCGCGAGGCCGACAATCTCGCCGAACATCTGGCTGACTTCGGGCGCGGTGATGAAATCGCCCGCCGCGCCGATCGCATCGCGGGTCGCATAATAATGCGCGTTGGCCGCGCCCATGAAGCGCTCGATCGAGATCGGCCCTTCGGCCTCGATCAAGCCCGCGAGCTCGGCCGCGATGTCAGGCGACGGCGCTGTCACCGGCGACAGGCTCGACACGGACACGCCGCTGCCTGGCGGTCATGATGAACCACAGGCCGACCAGGACCATCGGCGCGGACAGCGTCTGTCCCATCGAAAGCCCCCATGGCAGCAGCCCCAACTGTACGTCGGGCTCGCGGAAATATTCGACGAAGAAACGCGCGCAGCCATATCCGGTAAGAAATACGCCCAAAAGCATTCCGGGTTTATAGCGCGCGCTGGTGCGCCAGAAGAGGAATGCCAGGATCGCGAACAAGGCGATGCCCTCCAGCCCCGCTTCGTACAATTGGCTGGGATGGCGCGGATAGGGTCCGGCATCGTGCGTCGGGAAGATGATCGCCCACGGTACGTCGGTAACGCGCCCCCATAATTCGCCGTTCACGAAATTGGCGAGCCGGCCGAAGAACAGGCCGAAGGGTCCGCAGCAGCCGACATAATCGAGAACACGCAAGATCGAGAGGCCATTGCGCCGGGCGAGCCACCAGACCGCGACCACGACGCCCAGCGCCCCGCCGTGGAACGACATGCCGCCTTCCCACAATTTGAGAATGTTCAGCGGGTGCTTGAGCAGCCACGGATCGTAGAACAGCACATAGGCGATGCGCCCCCCCAGGATGATGCCCAAAGTCGCGTAGAACACGAAATCGTCGGCATGGCGCCGTGCCATCGGCGCGCCGGGCTGATCGATCAGCTTGGTCAGATACCACCAGCCGATGATGATGCCGGCGATGTAGGACAGGCTGTACCAGCGGATCTGGAACCAGCGCAGGTCCAGCGCGACCGGCGACAAATGCAGGTCCGCATAGGAAAGGTGCCCCGCGGTGGCGGCGGCCAGGGTGACGAGGCTCATGGCGGCGCTGTTTAGTCGGTGATTGGCCCACGGGGAAGCCGCCCTGAGCCTCGCCCCGGCGCAGGATGCGCGCCGCCCGAGCCGCCGCGGCCCCGGCTTTCGCGGGAGAACGGCTTACGCCTCACCCCCTACACCTCATGTTCTCGCCGTGATAATCGGGGGACGGGGAATCGGGGGAAGCCAAAAGTGGCGAGCGTGACGCAGGCGAACGATGATGTTCTGGTCGAACCGACGCCGATCGGCCTGACGCGCAGCGGCGCACACCGGCTGGACGCGATCGACATGCTGCGCGGGCTGGTGATCGCGATCATGGTGCTCGATCATGCGCGCGATTATTTCCATTATTACGCGCTGCGCCTCGATCCGACCGATCCGGCCAACAGCTGGCCTGCGCTGTTCGCCACGCGCTGGGTGACGCACCTGTGCGCGGCAACCTTCGTCTTCCTCGCCGGTGTTTCGGTCTATTTCCAGAAAGCCAATGGCAAGGCTGGCCTGCCGGCATTCCTGATCAAGCGCGGGCTGTGGCTGATCCTGCTCGAAGTAACGGTCATCAGCTTCGGCTTCAATTTTGGCGAACCGTTCATCTTCCTGCAGGTGATCTGGGCGATCGGCGCGAGCATGATCTGCATGAGCCTGATCGCGCGCCTGCCGGCACGCTGGGTGCTGGCACTCGGGCTGGTCATCCTGTTGCTTTATCCTTTCGCGCTTGCCGCGACAGCGCACGCCGCGGTCGATGCGACGCGCGCGGGAAGCGCGAATGCCACCGATCTCTGGGGCGTCATCCGCACCGTCACGCTGGCCCCCGGGGTGCTCAATCCGCACGTGCTGGCTTATTATGCCTTCCTGCCGTGGCTTTCGGTCATGTGTCTCGGCTTCGGGCTCGGGCCACTCTACCGGCTGGATCGCGCCGAGCGAACGCGCCGGCTGCTGCCGATCGCGATCGGCCTGCTCGTCGCGTTCGTCTTGCTCCGGCTCCTCGATACCTATGGCGATCCGTCGCCGTGGACGTATCAGGCGACCCCGGTGCGCACCGTCATGTCCTTCATGAATCTGTCCAAATATCCGCCCTCGCCCGATTTCGTGTTCGCGACACTCGGCATTTCGATCATGCTGTTCCTGACGCTGGAATCGCTGCGCGGCCCGGTGGCCCGCATACTCCTTGCGTTCGGACGCACGCCTCTGTTCACCTACATCTGCCATATCTACATCCTGCATTTGCTGATGCTGGCGGTAGTGCTCGCGCTCGGCTTTCCGTTCGGCACCGCGACCGATGTCGTTCTCTCGACCAAGGTGAGGGACTTCAACTGGGGCTTCGACCTGCCGGTCGTCTATGCGGTCTGGTTCCTTGTCCTGGGCGCGCTGGCACCGCTCTCGACCTGGTTTGCGGCTCTCAAGGCGCGGCGCCGGGATTGGTGGTTGAGTTATCTGTAGGATTTCAGCTCTCTCCCGCAGGCGGAGAGGGCTCGCGCGGGAAAGCGCATAACAAGAGCGTGACGCGCCTGAACCCGCGCCTTATCAGGCTGGCATGGCGGCGGCAGAAACGACCAGCACGGGCATCAATCGGCGCACGCTGCTGATCGGCGGGGGGGTCGGCATCGGGCTGCTGCTCGGCTGGGAATTGTGGCCGCGAAGCTATGCGCCGAACGTCGCGGCGTCGCCGGGCGAAACCGTGCTGGGCGCCTTCCTCAAGATCGATTCCGCCGGACGCGTGATTGTGATCGTGCCGCAGGCCGAGATGGGCCAGGGCATCTGGACCGCCCTGCCGCAGGCGCTCGCCGACGAACTCGGCGCGGATTGGCGCCAGATCGCCGTCGAGCCCGCGCCGATCAACCCGCTCTACGCCAACCGCCTGATTGCAGGCGACTATGGCGAGACGCATGTTCCGCATTTCCTGCGCGGGGTCGGCGCCTGGGCGGCGCGCGAATGGGCCACGCGCAACGCGCTGATGATCACCGCCGGATCGACGTCGGTCCGCGCCTTCGAGCAACCCTTCCGCGAGGCCGGCGCCTTCGCCCGTGCCTTATTGTGCATGGCCGCCGGCAAGCGGCTCGGTGCCGATTGGCAGGCATGCGACACCGAGGCGGGTTTCGTCATCCGCGGCGACGACCGTTTCCGTTTCGGCGAGCTGGCGGCCGAGGCGGCCGGGTTCAGGCCGCCGACCCGGCCGCCGCTGCGCAGGCCCGGCGAAGGCAATATCTCGGGCAAGTCGATGCCACGGCTCGATCTCCCCTCGAAGGTCGATGGCAGCGCGCGTTTCGCCGGCGATGTGCGTCTGCCGGGCATGGTCTATGCCAGCGTGCGCGACGGCCCGCACGGCGACACGAGGCTGGTCAGCCAGGATATGGCCGCGGCGGATGACCAGGCCGGCGTGATCGGGGTGGTACGCGGCACCGGCTGGATCGCGGCGCTGGCCAATAATTGGTGGGCAGCCGATCGCGCGCTCGACAAGATGCATCCCCGCTTCGCCACCAATGGCGTGCTGCCAGACAGCGTCAGCGTGGCAAAGAGCCTCGACGCCGCGCTGGCCGGCAAGCCGACCCCGATCACGCGCGTCGGCAAGCCCGACGACATCCTGACCGGGCCGGGGCTGATCGAGGCGACCTATGAGATCGGGTTTGCCGCGCACGCGACGATCGAACCGCTGGTGGCGACCGCACGCATGGACGGCGATCGGCTCGAGGTCTGGATGCCGACCCAGGCGCCGGGGCTGGCGCGCGATGCCATTGCCGCGGCGACCGGGGTCGGCGCGGCCCGCATCACCATCTATCCCACCTTGGTTGGCGGGAGCTTCGGGCGGAAGATCGAGAATGATGCCGCGGTGCAGGCGGCAATG
>DATMIP010000093.1:0-13274 GCA_035554515.1 Sphingomonas sp.
GCGAGAGCACGAGCGACGGTGGACCTGGTGCGAAGTTTCAGCGCGTCGACAGTGTCGAGCGTTGTTTCCCGCAACGCATAGGCATAAGCTAAGCTGAGCAGCCCCCACGCATCCGCGGCGTCAGGGTCCAGTTCGACCGCCCGCCGGAAATGCCCAATCGCTTCGGACAGGCCTTCGGCGTTGCTCTTGCACATCGCTGCCTGGCCCAGATCCATCATCCGTGCGGCCTCGGGTGAGGGCACATGCTCGTTGTTCCGGCCCCATAGAACGGCATAGGTTCCGATCATTCCCAGCGAACCAAGCAGCCCCGCGCCAAGCACGACTCTTCTCGTGGTCGGGAGAAAAGCCGTTCTTCGCTTTGGGTCGCCGGGCGTCGGCTGTGGTTGCTCCGCGACAGCCGGGCTACATACAACCAAACGATACCCCACCTTCGTGATCGTCTCGATACGAAAGCTGCCGCCGCCGATCCCGTCCGACAGCCGGCGCAAGCGGGACATGACCCTGTTGATCGCGTCCTCGCCGACGATCCGGCCCTCCCAGCACAAGACAGTCAGAGTTTCTCGCGTCAGGATCTCGCCATTTGCTCGTGCGAGCGCCACGAGGACTTGCATGACCCGGGGCTCCACGACCTCGGATCGCCCCGTTCCATCGGCTACCTGCCGCAAGGACGGCCGAATGGTCAGTCCGCTGAGCTGGAAGTCCTGCTCCTGCCCCAGGTCGATGCGCGCCGCGTAGTTCAACGCCGGTCCTCCCGATCGGCAAATGACAGCACTTCGTCAGGTCCTCATCCTGTCCCGCAAACCCCTCCTGAGTCAATCTGGTGACGAGCTTATGGTCCTTCGGGCCGCGCTCAAACACAGGAAGTGAAGGTCATGAAGGTAGCT
This sequence comes from Sphingomonas sp., assembly GCA_035554515.1. GTDB lineage: Bacteria > Pseudomonadota > Alphaproteobacteria > Sphingomonadales > Sphingomonadaceae > Sphingomonas_I. The sequence continues at coordinate 885 of DATMIP010000093.1, forward strand.
CACGCGTTGATTTTTTCCGCCGGCTTGTTCCTGAGCGGGGCGAGATCCACTTCCGCTTCGACAATGAGATCGCGTTGGCGACGAGCCAAAGCCATCGGCCAATGGGCGCTCAGCCAGCCTGCATTTGACGCGGTGCGAGTGCTGACATGATCGACGGTGCCGGCAGAATCGACGTCGCAGCCTACCACGACAGTCTCGTCGGCGTTGCCGTCGATCTCGCGGCGGGGACGGCTGACGTGCCCCCCTGACTTTAGATCAATATAGATTGCCGATCTGGTCCAGTGCGAACTTGAGAATCCGGCGCCAGCCGGACTCAAAAACGGTAGGTTGCCTCGATCCGGATGGTTCGAAGCGGACTTGGAGATTCGATGCGGATCGACGGATGCAGCGTCGGATCGGCGGGCGGCGCGCTGAAATCGGCTGACACATCATTGAACAGGTTGCGCACTGCCGCGCGCAGTTCCCATTGATCGCCGGCGCCGCGCACGCCCATCGTCAGATCGACGGTGTGCCACGGCTCCGAGCGGAAGCTGGCGACTCGCTGGTGCACCATCGAGCTGCGATAGCGGTAATAGGCATCGGTGAAGATGCTCATGCCGGTGCCCGTGATCTCCCGCTCGTAATTCACGCCCACATGGGCGGTCCACTTCGGCGCCCCCGCGACCGGTCTCACCACCGGCTTGCGTACCTCTGCGTCGGCGTAGGTCGCCGCCAGATCGAGCTTCAACCCCTGTGCGACACGCACCCGCGCATTGCCGTCGAAGCCCTGCGAGCGGACATCGACGTTGGCGGTATCGAACGAGGCGCCGGTGAACGACGTCTCCTGGAAGTCCTTCACCTTGGTGGAGAAGGCGGCGATCTCGAACGTGACGAGGCGATCGGCGAGCGCTCCCTTCAGGCCGACCTCCAACGAATTTGCCTCTTCGGATTTGACGCGTGAACCACCGGCGTCCGATGGCAGGTTGGGATTTCCCGTCACGACGGCCGCCGATTCCGCGAAGCCGCCCGTCTTCGAGCCGCGCCCGAAGCCCGCATAAACCGTCAGGGTCGGCGACAGATCATATTGCAGGCTGGCGTTGCCGTTGAGGAACTCGTCCGAAAAACGCAACGGCGTACGCGCGAAGGGCGGGTTGAGGATCAAGTTCCATGGCGTGAGCGGGGCGATCGCCGTGCGTGTCCAGCTGCCATGCTTCGTCTCGCTGGCATAGCGCAATCCGAGGTTCAGCCGCGCCCCCGGAGCGAAGCGCCATGTGGTCGAGGCGAAGCCCGACCATGTCCGCGTCGTTTGCCGAAAGTCGTTGGTGAAGCCACCCTGGAAGATGTTGCCGCCGAGCGGCGGGATGAACAAGGGCGTGTTGTAGATCTGAGTCTCTGATGATTTCCAGTTGGAATCAAAGTAAAATCCGCCGATGATGTAGCTCAGCGGCTGGTTCGCTGGAGATGTCAGCCGCACCTCCTGGGAAAATTGATGATAGTTCTCGGTACGCGTGAAATAGGTCGCGTCCTTGTCACTGAAATCGAAATCGTCGACGAAATCTATCTTGTACGACGCGTAGGACGAAACGGTCGTGAGCACATGCCCGCCGAGGTCTGTGTTCGTCGTCAGATTGGCTATATGGCTCTTGGTGCGGTGAACGCTTTCACCGTCCTCTCCCTGCGAGACGAAACTCGCTTTTGTGCCGTCGAGCTTGCCTTCGCCCAGCGCCGTCGGGAGCAGCCCCAGGGGATCGACGAACTGATAACCGTTGCCGATCCGGCGCCCATCCGAATATTGATAACTGGCGGTCAGATCGAATGTCTTCGAGGGTTCCCACCGCATCGTGGCACGTGCGCCGATATCGCGATCGTTCGGCACGTCATTGCCCGTCGTCAGATTCTTCACCCAGCCGTCGGCATCTCCGTAGCGGCCGGCCAGACGGAAGCTGAGCGTCTCCGAAGCGGGCAGGGTAACTGCGGCCTCGGTGAACCAGCCGCCATATTCTATCTCGGCCCCGCCCGTGACGTAGCCCTCGACCCTATCACCGGGCTGCTTCGAAACGATAGATATCGCGCCAAGCGACGTGTTCTTGCCAAGCAAGGTGCTCTGCGTACCCTTGATCACCTCGATCCGATCAACGTCGAAAAATGGCGTCGAATAAAGCCGTCCCTTGCCGAGGAAGGCGCCATCGAGGAACAGCGCGACCGACTGGTCGAAAGACTGGGTACGTGCCGGCGTGCCGAGGCCACGGATCGTGAGCTGGAGGCCATCGTCCGGCGCGCGCGAAAAGGTGGTTCCGGGCAGTAGCACCGCAGCCTGGAACAGATCCTTGACGCCGGCACGCTGCAGCATCTCGTTCGACAGCACTGCGACAGTAGCGGGCACCTCACGGGTCGTCGTGGCGCGCTTCGTCGCCGTGATGACTATATCGGGGGCCGCGTTCTCCGCCCCGCTGGCCGGTTCGGCCGAAGGATCGGCTGGCAGCGCGTTCTGCCCGGCCGCGATCGACGAAAATGATGCGCTCATCAGGAGCGCAGCAGCGAATTGAGTCTTTGCCTTCATGTCCTATCCCTCTCCTTCAAACCCGCCGCGTTGCTGTTGCCGCGTGTCGGGATCTTCGCTTCGCTAGAATTTCACGCGATCACCGCCCTTGAAGCCCGAGCATGGCACGCGCTTCGGCGGATGTGGCCGGCTCGAGGCCCATTTCGGCAAGAATGCGCTTGATCTTCTCGACCTGTTCGGCGTTGGAAACCGCCATCCGACCGCGCTCATGAAAAGGCTGTCCTCCAACCCCACGCGGACATTGCCGCCGAGCAAGGCCGCCTGCGTCACAAAGGGCATTTGGTGGCGGCCGCATCGGCAAAACGGATGATCTCCATCGTGCTCTCCTGAATTCGGACCGGCCGCTATTCGGACTCGCCGGTTTCGATGCGGAAGCTGCCGGTCGGATCGACGATAGCAATGAGACGGATGATGCAGCCATCGCCCTTCTTTCAGCGCCACGGAAACGCGGCAAAGATCACGCGCTTGCCCGTCACCTTGTCGATGTCGCCGCCGACATTCTCGAACCCGCAGATGCCGTTGGAGAGGATCGCATTGCTGAGGTTCGACTGCTCGAACCTGCACAAGGATTCGTCACGCCAATCGCCCTCTTCCCAGCCGGGCATTCCCTTCGCCTCCTTGAAAAACATGGACGGCGCCGCCTGGGCGCCGCGCATTCAATGAACGGTGACGTCGAGGACGCGAAAGCCACGCAGCACGTTGTTGAGCTGGCGTTCGCTGTGGTGCAGTTCGATTCGCTTGACGCGCCGGGCGAGCGCGGTCAGCAGCGCGGTAATCTCCATGCGCGCAAGGTTGTTGCCGATGCACTGGTGGACGCCGTGGCCGAAACCGACATGGTCCATCGCGCGACGGCGCACGTCGAAACGATCCGGGTCATCCCATTTGCGCGGATCGCGATTGGCCGCACCATAGGAGGTGATGACACGCGAGCCCGCGGCGATTGTGACGCCGTCGATCACGACGTCCCGGGTGGCCACGCGCGAAAAATTCTGGATGGGCGACTCGAGCCGCACAACCTCGTTCACGGCGTTCGGAATGATCGCGGGATTCTCGCGCAATATGTCCCACTGGTCCGGATTTGTAGCGAGCAACATGATCGCGGCGCCGGTCGCGAAGATGGTGGTGTCGAGGCTCGGCCCCATATAATCGTTCATCATCACGGCGCATTGTTCGGGCCGGATCTCGCCGCGATCGGCGGCCTCCCAAATCTTTGCGGCCCAGCTGCCCGGCTTGAGCTTCGCCGGAACACATTCGGTGAAGGCATAGCGGACCATCTCTTCCACGGTCGGGAAGGCGTCCAGCGTCCGCTGGTTCATCGGCCCGAAGCAATCGAAGTTCGCCGCCGCCCAGTCGAGCATCCGTTCCCGGCCCTTTTCGGGCAGGCCGACGAGTTCGGATACGACCGTCACCGGCAAATATTGCGCGAATTCGGTCGCCGCGTTGAAGCGCGTCTTCGCCACGAGACGCTCCACGAGCCCCTCCGCCTCGCTGGTTATCTTGTCCGTCAGAGCCTTGAGTTCGCGCGGGAGCAGTGGCGCCATCAGAACCTTGCGCATCGCTGCATGCTCGGGATCGTCGCTGCACAGTACGATCCCTTGGAGCGTTTCATTCATGCGCTCGTTCATCATCACGCCCTTGGCCGACGTGAACGAGTCCCAATCCGCCAGCGCGCCCCGCACGTCGGCGAAGCGGGTCAGGATGAACATTTCGAGCTGGCTGAGCCAGACGGCGCCGCCCTGCTCACGCAGTTCCCGATAGGCGGGATAGGGATCGCGCAGTGTCTCCTCGCAGAAGAGATCGATATCGGAAGTGGGGCACCGGCGTCCGGCCGACGCGCTTTCCATCGGAATCGCCATCACATGCCTCCCTAACGAAGCCGACGCTGCGTCCGGCCTCCGATCGGTTCCGTGGGTCGCGCTATCGGTTCATTCCGAAGTGGCGCGGCCTACCCGATTCTCAATCAGGATAGTGACATGGTCATACACGATACGCAATCATGTTTTTGAGGTTATGATGGGGCTCGTTCGGTTGCAGAATCCTGGCGGCGATGCTCCGCGAGCTCGAACGTCCAATCGATGTGCGGCGCAGAATATTTGGGCAGCGCCGTCGACGAGATTCGTCGCGCCTGCTCGAGCTCCACTCCCATCATTCGAACGATCGCATGGACGACGAACATGTCGCTATCGAGGGGGCGCTGGCCGACCACGATGTCGTGGATGCCGCCGACCATCATCCAGTTGGCGAGCGCCCACGCCGAATCGATATCGTCCTCGGTAATATGAAAGATGCCCCGTTCCATCGCGTCGCGTATGTCGCGCTTGCCGAACGGCCCGAAGCCGTCGCGCATCCGGTCAACGAGAATATCCGGGCGCAGCGCCCACCATTGCCACATGGGCGTCCGTGCCATCTCGCGCATCACGAGTCGCATTGAAACGGGCATCACCAGGGCGGGATCCTTCCGCCGCAAGCCGCGTGTGGCGATGATATTGCGGCGTCCGTAATCATCGATGACGCAGTCGAGAACCTGATTGGCCAGCTCGTCCTTCGTCTCGAAATAATTGTAGAACGTGCCGAACCCGACGTCCGCGCGGTCGGTGATGTCCTTGATCTTGGAGGCATCGACGCCCACTTCGGCCATGATCTGGTAGGCAGCCTCCAGTAGGCGGGCGCGCGTCGCGCGGCGCCGCTTGGCCACCCGCCCTTCCTTCACCGGAAGCGCGATCGGCGACACAGCGTCACCGGTAGTTGATTTGCCAACCCTTGCCATTTCCCTGCTCACGGCCTTCCTCCGACCCGCCACCCCTTAGGCGATTTGGGTGCGATCAACATTGATAATATTTCACCTTCGATGCCGTGGAGACGCGCCGGTAAATGACGCCTCGCGCTCTCCGAAAGATTGACAAATGTACGCAAAGAGCGTACGAATGTGGCCGGCGCGCCGATACCACGCTCACGGGATCGCGAACCTCTGGCTCTTTCTCAAATTCGCGATGGCACGACGCCGAACGCCTGCGCCGCGATACTGGTGAGCCGCGCCCGCATCGTTCTTGCCCGCCGCTATCGGCCGGGCACGACAAAGGCCGCAAGCGCCAAATCATTAAGTTCGTTTCTGGTGTTTTTTGTTTTTCCGCTTCGGCGATCGTTGCTCGCCACCGGATCGGAAACACCCTTTTTAGGCCCCCGGGGGCCGCCCCTCTAACGGAAGAAGGGCCGCCGGGTTTCCCCAGCGACCCTTCCAACATGGGTCAGCGGCCGGAACGTTCGGCCCGGGAGACCCCGGCATTTCTAACCGAAGTTAGAAACACGTCTCCCGAACGGACAGAACCGACCCCCAAGCTGAACCATGAGACATCGGTCACCTCCTTTCGCTAAGTTGAAGAGCAAGGCGAATGTGAGTCATTCCGGGCTTACGAACAAGGCTTGATTTCAAATATTTTCACGTCAGGATGTTTTGCTTCGCGCGGGCCTCCCGCGCGGTCCCTGGCCTAGTGTCTCTTGAAATATTGAACCTCTCGCTCGTGCTGCTGCGCGGCTTCCCTGCTGCCGAACGTGCCGAGATTCCTGCGCTTCCCGTCTTCGCCCTTCTTGCGGGAATAGAGCCGATATTCGCCTGACTTGAGCTTGCGGATCATGGCCGCCTCCTGACATTTGCAGACGTGCTGAAAACGGGGAGTAGGGGGCGTGGGTTCCTATCTCCTCGACATTCTTGAATCGCCTATCCCCGGCAATCCTCGATGACGCGCGCCGGTTCGGCCCAGGCGGGGATGTCGATTTCGGCGAGGCCGGGGCCGCTGATCGAGAAGCGGCCACGGCTGAAGGCGATCTGATCGAGCGAAGGGTCGGATGGTGCGAAGCTCAGCGCGCTGCGGCCGTCGCTGCCGGCCTGTGCCGGCCAGTTCTTCTCGGCGTACGAAGTGCGGATGGTCAGCGTCGCGACCGTACCGAGGACCGAGATCACGACAAGGCGCCGCGCGATATCGCACCGCATGGTCAGCAGCGGCGCGGTGCCGGCGGGGCCGAAGGAGGCGGTATGGTCGGCATAGCGCCACAGGCCGGGCGTGTAGGGCTTGTCGCGCCAGTCGGTCGGCACCGCAGGGGGAAGCGGCGGCACCACGACGGGCAACGGAGCCGCGATTCTGGGGGGTGGGGCCGGCGTGGAGCAGGCGGCTGCGAGTAGCGGCAGGGCGAGCGCGAGGCGAGCCCTCATACCGCGACCGGTGCCGCGATATGGGCCTGCGGGGCGTAATCGGTCACCTCCACGTCCTCGAGTCCATAATCAAAGATGGTGGGCGGCCGGCGCAACAGTCTCAGACGCGGCGTGCCGTCGGGGGTGCGTGCAAGCTGTTCTTCGACCAGATGCTCGTGGTTGAGATAGATGTGGACGTCGCCGCCGCTCCAGATCAGCTCCCCCGGCTCGAGATCGCATTGCTGGGCGAGCATCGCGATAAGCAACGATGCCGAGAAGATGTTGAAGGCAAAGCCCAGGCCGAGGTCGCACGAGCGCTGCCACAGCATACCCGACAGCTTCCGGTCGGAGACATGATATTGATAGGTCATGTGGCAGGGCGGCAACGCCATCCCCTCGAGCTCGGCGACGTTCCAGCCGGTGAAAATGTGGCGGCGGGAGGCGGGGTTGTCGCGCAGGCTTTCGACCAGGGCGGCGATCTGGTTGATTCCGGCGCCGCGCCGGTAGAATCCGGGCTCTTCCGCAGCTTCGTAGTGCGACCAATCGACCCATTGCTTGCCATAGACCGGGCCGAGTTCACCCCATTCGGCGGCGAATGCGTCATCGGCAAGGATGCGCGCTTCGAACGAGTCGCGATCGATCTGCTCGCCCGTCGTGGAGCGATAGCGATCGAGCGGCCAATCGGTCCAGATATGGACCTTGTTCGCGACCAGGGGGCGAATGTTGGTCGATCCGCTCAGGAACCAGAACAATTCGCGCGCCGCGGTTTTCCAGGCGACGCGCTTGGTGGTGAGGAGGGGCACGCGATGGTCCGACAGATCGAACCGCATCTGCGCCCCGAACAGGCTGCGCGTGCCAATTCCGGTGCGGTCAAGCCGCTCGTCGCCCGTCTCCCAGACCTGACGGAGCAGGTCGAGATATTGCTGCTCGTAATGCATGGGGCGGGCTTAGCGGGTGGCGGTTCGGCTTTCCACCCTTCGTCGCCCCGGCGGAGGCCGGGGCCGCTGCAAACAACGGCGCGCTGATACCTCCAGCGGCCCCGGCCTCCGCCGGGGTGACGAATTAGCTTCCGTCGCGCACGCGCTCATGATGGCGGATGACCTCATCGATCACGAAGCGCAGGAATTTTTCGGAAAAGTCGGGATCGAGATGGGCGGTCTGCGCCAGCGCGCGCAGGCGTGCGATCTGCTCGGCCTCGCGCGACGGATCGGCGGGGGGGAGACCTGCATTTGCCTTGTAGCGGCCGACCGCCTTCGTGACCTTGAACCGCTCGGCGAGCAGGAAGATCAAGGCTGCGTCGATATTGTCGATGCTCTGGCGAAATTCGTCGAGCTGCGCGTCGGCCATCGTCTTCATCCCCCTTCTTTTCATCGCTCTCATGCGGGCGGTCGGGCGCAGGCGCAAGCCGCTGGCTTGCCTTTGCGGGGCGGAGGGGCTTAAGCGCGGCATCATGGCCGCCACGGTTACGCCGCTCCATCGCAAGTCCGCGCCCTCGCTCGATCCAATGATCCAGCTTGTTGCGGCCGATATGAACCGGGTGAACAGCGTAATCCTATCGCGCATGCAATCGGATGTGCCGCTGATACCGGAACTTGCCGGGCATCTGATTGCGGGCGGCGGCAAGCGGATGCGGCCGATGCTGACGCTGGCTTGCGCGCGGCTGCTCGATTATCCGGGCACGCGCCATCACAAGCTCGCCGCCGCGGTCGAGTTCATCCATACCGCGACGCTTCTGCACGACGACGTCGTCGATGGATCGGGGCTGCGCCGGGGCCGCCGCACCGCCAACATCATCTGGGGCAATCCGGCGAGTGTGCTCGTCGGCGACTTCCTGTTCAGCCGCTCGTTCGAGCTGATGGTCGAAGACGGATCGTTGCGCGTGCTCAAGATCCTGTCGGGCGCGAGCGCCGTGATCGCCGAGGGCGAGGTCAACCAGCTGACGGCGCAGCGGCGGATCGAGACGAGCGAGGAGCGCTATCTCGATATCATCGGCTCCAAGACCGCCGCCTTGTTTGCCGCCGCCTGCCGGATCGCTTCGGTGGTTGCCGAATGCGACATGACGGTCGAGGAAGCCCTCGACAGCTATGGCCGCAATCTCGGCATCGCCTTTCAGCTGGTCGACGACGCTATCGATTATGCGTCGGACGAGGTGACGATGGGCAAGGATGCGGGAGACGATTTCCGCGACGGCAAAGTCACCCTGCCGGTAATTCTCGCCCACGCACGCGGCTCGGAAGGCCAACGGCGCTTCTGGCGCGAAGCGATGGAGGGTCATCGCAGCTCGGACGCCGATCTGGCTTACGCTACCAGCCTTCTCGGTCAGACCGGCGCCATCGCGGACACGCTCGACCGCGCGCGTCATTATGGCCAGCGCGCCATCGATGCACTGGCCGGCGTCGGCAGCGGTCCGGCAAAGGCGGCGCTGATCGAAGCGGTCGAATTCGCCGTCGCGCGCGCTTATTAGGCGTGAGGCTCCGGCAAGGGGTCAGCCGACGGCAACCGGCACCGCAAATCCGGATCGCTTCTCCCGGCAGACCCGACTTTCGAAGATAAGGGCTGTCGCCGGAATTTCGGTACGGGGGCGACCGCCGCCGTGCCCTCGATTAAAAGCGATAGCTGACTATGAACTGCAGGATCGGATAAACCTTATACTTGTCCACGTCGTCCTGGATCGATTGCCGCTCATCTTCCAGGTCGGCAGGCGAGATAAGCCCGCTGCTCGATTGGAACTGCCTGATGCGAACGCGGCCTTCGAACAAAGCGCCCGCCTCGACGCCAAAGTGGAATCCTTCCCGCAACTTCCCTCCGTATCCGACCGTCAAGGCCGGAGCGAAATTCTTGGTGTCGGCATGGCCGGTCAGCGTGCCAATCTGGGCAGGCGTGTAGAGGGTCCCGCCGACTTCCGTTGGTTGCGTGGGCGTCGCGATTACGCGGGCCTTGTTGCTGTTGGTCCGGGCGCCGGCCGACACCCGGAAACCTCCACCAAAGGGATAGGCGTCAAGCATGACGCCCCCCGACTGAAGCTTTACCTTGCCGCGGTAGCTGATGTCGTCCGAATCGAAGCCGCGATGGATCGAGAGGAAGGTAGCATTGGCGCGAACGCCAAAATGGCTGGAGGGTCGGAACCCGATTTCGGGGCCGATGCCGAGCGTTCCGCCCGTGATGCCGACGCTAAGCCGGCCTTTATCCGCTTCGGGCGATTGAGCCATGACAGGCAGCGCCGCGCCCGCAAGCAACAGAACGGCAATAGTCCTCATCTTGATAGTCATCTTCTTTCCCCCTTGCTTGTTGTACTGGACAGGGGCCGCCCTCCAGCGCGCGGCACCGCGGTTTCTCGGCCAGCGCAGGCCGGTTCCCCCGCCTGATCGTCCTCCCGCCGCCAAGCGGCCCGTCCCAGCCCTATTTTGCAGGAGCTGGCCGCACATCCCCCATATGAGGGAGGGTGAAATTTGTTTTGGAATGCCGATCGCCGTCTCCAGAAACGGGTGCACCAGGGCCATCTTGTCCTGCGCCACGGATTGGGAGGCAGGCGATGCGCTGCCAGCACTTGGATTGTGTCGAGCGGCTGATGATCGCCGATGGCCGGCGCGTCGGAGCATGACCGGGGCGATGCCGGAGCTTGCGGCACCCGCCGCCGAGACCCATCTTCATTATCGGGCGTTACAGCCTCGGCTGGCCAGCGGGGTCAGGGGACTGCCTAGGGGTTCGTTGAGTTGAACATAATCTATATCGACGACGATGCCACCAACCGGGCGGTGCTTCGGGACATGCTGAAGCTCAAGGGCATCGCCATGGTGGAGGCGCCGGATGCCCGATCAGGCCTGAAACTGATCAGCGAAGGCAGTTTCGACCTCATCTTCATGGATCTGCGCATGCCCGACATGAACGGACTTACCGCAATTCGCCAGATCCGTGCGGCCGGCAATCAGGGCAATCAGGGCCATCGCATCCCGATCGTGGCCGTGACCGCGGAGCTCAGCGAGGGTATCAAGGAACTTGGCAGGACCGCGGGGGCCGACGCATTCCTCGAAAAACCGATAATGCTGGAAAGCCTTTTCGATACGATCGCTTCGCTCAGGAAAAAGCCGGCACGCCCCTAGACTCATTTTCAGAAAGGTCGAATCTCTGTTCGTGTCGAGCGAAATCGAGAAGCCTCGGTACGCCCGGCGGTGCCTCGACGTCGCGCGGGGCGAACGGTTCAGCTAAACGGAATCGACCCTAAGCGATCCGTCAATGCCGGCGGTGCTCCAGATAGAGGTAGGCCGGATCGAATTCCGCCGTGTCGCGCAATTGATCGAGATCGTGGATGGTGACAGTCCCGCCCCTGAATTCGACGATGCCTTGCTCGCGCAAATCCTTGAGCGTGCGGTTTACATGGATCGATGTCAGACCGAGGCATTCGGCCAGATCGGTCTGCGTCAGCGGGAGGGCATAACGATTGCCGTCTACCAGTCCGACGACACCGAGACGAAGATGCATTTCGCAGAGCAAGGCGGCCAATCGCGCGACGGCGGTGCGGCGCCCAAGCGACAATTCCCATTCGCGGTGGATGGCGGCGTCCACCGTGGTTGAAAACCAATAGAGTCGTGTCAGGTGCGGAAATTGCTCGGTGATCCGCTCGAGCCGCTCGTGCGGGACCTGGACCGCGCGGCATGGCGTCAGAGTCATGATATTGTGATCGAGCCGCTTGAGCGTGAAACTGTGCAGATCGACGAAGTCGCCAGCGACGTGAAGCTCGGTGATCTGGCGCTTGCCGTCGCGCAAATCCTTGTATCGACACATGATCCCGTCGAGCAACAAGGTACTTACCGCGAGCAGCTCGCCCTGTCGAATGAGCGTGTGATCGGCGGAGTAAGTCTTTACATCGCCCAACGCACCGCAAATCGCTTCCTCCTCTTTCGCGCTGACTTCGTCACGTGCACGAAGCTTCAGCAGGTGGCGTTCGATCATGCGGATTGCTCGCCCAAGCGCACCTCGACCGCGTCCGCGAAGGCAATGTTGAGCAAAACCCTGCCGTCATCGTCCACGATCTCGATCGAGCCGGTCAGGTCGATCCGGCCTTGGCGGGCCTCCTCGCTGACGAGCGAACGGACGCCGTCAATCGCCTGACATCGCGCCGCCTCGAGGTCCGACAGCTCCAGCCCTTCGAGATCCTCGACGAAGCCGCTGCCGTTATGGATGTTGAGATAGAAGCGCGCCATCTCCCGCCAACGCTCGGTGGACGTTCCGGTTCTATGCGCACGGCGGAGGAGGCGCTTCAGCCCCTCCGACCGGCAATATGATCGTCGACGACCCGTGCGAGCATCGTGAGCGGCATGTTGCCGCCAAGCACGATCGCGTCGTCGAAGCTTCTGAGATCGAACCTCTTGCCGAGCGCGGTCTTGGCCTTCGTGCGCAGGCGGTTGATTTCATTATGACCCATTTTGTAGCCGCACGCCTGGCCCGGCCACGAACAGTAACGGTTGAGCTCGGCACGCAATTGTTCGCGGGGCTGGCCGGTACCCTGCGCGAACCAGTCGAGCGCCTGATCGAAACTCCAGCGCTTGGCGTGGATGCCGGTATCGACCACCAAACGGCAGGCGCGGAAGTTGATCGACTGGAGATAGCCGATCTTCCCGAATGGATCGTCTACATAGGCTCCAAGCTCATCGCCCAGCTGCTCGGC
>DATMIP010000094.1:0-10515 GCA_035554515.1 Sphingomonas sp.
GACGCCGGCGAGATCGGCCATCTGGAACGGACCCATCGGCATGCCGAAATCGGTGTGGACGCGATCGACCTGCTCGGGCGTGGCGCCTTCCAGCAACAGCGCGGTGGCATTGTCCTGACGCGGGATCAGCATCCGGTTGCCGATGAAGCCGTAACAGACGCCGGACACGACCGGCACCTTGCCGATCCTGCGGGCGAGATCCATGCCCGTGGCCAGGACATCCGGCGCAGTTTGTGCGCCACGCACCACCTCGACCAGCTTCATGACGTTGGCAGGCGAGAAGAAGTGCAGGCCGAGCACATCCTGCGGCCGGCTGGTGGCCGAGGCGATCTCGTCGATCGAGAGATAGGACGTGTTCGAGGCGAGCATGGCGCCCGGCTTCGTAATGCCGTCGAGACGCGCGAAAATCTCCTTCTTCACGCCCATGTTCTCATAGACGGCCTCGATCACGAGGTCGCAGTCCGCAAGCGCCGCGAAGTCGAGCGTGGGAGTCAGCAGCCCCATCGCCTTACCGACCTGCTCACCGGTGAGGCGCCCCTTGGCGGCGCTCGCCTCGTAATTCTTGCGCATCGTGGCGACGCCGCGATCCAGCGCCTCCTGCTGCATCTCGACGATCGTCACCGGGATGCCCGCCGACAGGAAGTTCATCGATATGCCGCCGCCCATCGTACCGGCGCCGATCACGCCGACGCGATCGATCCGACGAAGTCGGATATCCTTGGGCAGGCCATCGATCTTCGCGGCCGCGCGCTCGGCAAAAAAGATGTGACGCAGCGCCAACGATTGATCGCTGGCGACGAGCTTCGCAAACAGCGCGCGTTCCTTCTGCTGTCCCTCTTCAAAGGGCAGCTCGGTCGCGGCCTTTATCGCCTCGATACAGGCTTTGGGCGCGTCGAGATTCTTCATCATGCGGGCGTTGTCGGTCGCGAACTTTTCGAACACCGCCGGATCGACCGAGACGCCGCGCGCTCCCGTGCGGCGCGGCGCATCGAGCGTGCGGGCATATTCGATCGCGTCGGACGCGAGCGACTGCTCGGTATCCGCGAGCCTGTCGAGAAGACCGAGCTCCAAGGCTCGCGCCGCCGGGATCTGGCTACCCGAAACGATCATCTCGAGCGCGGCGTCCACTCCGATCAGGCGCGGCAGGCGCTGCGTGCCGCCGGCGCCGGGCAGAATGCCCAACGTCACCTCGGGAAGTCCCAGCTTCGCGCTCGGCGTGGCGATCCGGTAGTGGCAGCCCAGCGCGAGTTCGAGCCCGCCACCTAGTGCCATCCGATGGATCGCGGCGACCACCGGCTTGGCGCTCGCCTCGATCGCATCCGCGAGTTCGGGCAGCCCCGGATCGGCCTGGAGATCGCCGAACTCGGTGATGTCGGCTCCGCCCGAGAACAGCGCGCCGCCGCCCCTGATCACGATCGCTCTTATCGAAATGTTGGTTTGTGCATCCGCTATCGCCGTCGCAAGACCCTGCCGAACGGCCGCGCTCAGCGCGTTGACCGGCGGATTGTCGATGACGATCTCGAGGATATCGTCGTGAGTCTGTGTCTCGATCATGGCTTGCCCCCTCGTAAAAAAATAGTCTCGCCCAGCACGCGCGACTTGGCGAAGGGATGGGAGGTGGAGAGGCCGCCATCGACCACGATTCCCTGCCCCGTGACATAAGCCCCGGCCTTCGAAGCCAGAAACACCGCAGTGCCGGCGATCTCCGCCGGCTCGCCGATCCGCCCGAGCGGGGTGACACGGCGGAGTTCGGCTTCGGCGGCGGGGTCTTCCCACAAGGCGCGAGCAAAATCGGTGCGGATCACGCCCGGCGCGATCGCGTTCACCCGTACGTTGTGCGGCCCGAACTCGACCGCGAGGTTGCGGACGAGCTGGAAGTCGGCCGCCTTGGATACATTATACGCGCCGATCACGTCGGAACCGATAAGACCCCCGATCGACGAGACGATGATGATCGCGCCGTCCTTGCGCTCGATCATCTCGGGCGCGACCATCGCGATCAGCCAGTGGTTCGCGAGCACGTTATTGTCGAAAATCTTGCGAAACTGCGCGTCGCTGATCCCCGCCATCGGACCGTAATAGGGATTCGAAGCCGCGTTGCAGACGAGCAGGTCGATCCGGCCAAGCCGTTCGCGTGTCTGCGCGACCAGCGATTCCAGTGCGGCCTTGTCCGAAATGCTCGCGGCAATCGCGATCGCACGCTCTTCGCTATGGCTTGCATTGATCGCCGCGGCGACATCGTCGCACGCCAGTTGCCTGCGGCTGGAGATGACGACGCGCGCGCCCGCCGCTGCATAGGCCTCCGCGATCGCACGCCCGATCCCGCGCGACGAGCCCGTGACGATGGCGACCTTGCCGGTCAGATCGAACAATTCCACGAACATCCTCTCCTTTCGGCGCCCCCGCACGCGGCCAACGGACGCGGCTCGCAGCAGAAGCGGCGCTCACCCCCGCGTCCGAATCGCGCACCGGTGCGCGCTTCAGCAGCATGAAAGTTTTCAGCAGGCGTAGCATACCGGTGATTCGAATTATTCGCCGGCATCATCTAGCATGTTCGCCGGGATGTCTATATACCCATTACATCGCGTATATTGGGTGGACATATTTGGGCGCCCTGGCGCTGACGTCATGCCGCTGTGAAGAACAGAAATTCAAATTTGTGACTAATGGCCTGTGGGTGTGAGATGGCGGCTTCACAACTGAGACG
This sequence comes from Sphingomonas sp., assembly GCA_035554515.1. Taxonomy (GTDB): domain Bacteria; phylum Pseudomonadota; class Alphaproteobacteria; order Sphingomonadales; family Sphingomonadaceae; genus Sphingomonas_I. Next base: position 2,708 of record DATMIP010000094.1, read on the forward strand.
GAAAATGAAATCAGCCACGCCGCTAAATCCAGCCGTCGTCGATGACGGCGCTAGCCCGCGAACTTCGCGATACGAGCGGCAGCGAATCCGGATCGTCGAGGCCGCGATCTCGCTGGTCAACGAAAAGGGCGTCCGCGCGATGACGCTGCAGGAGGTCGCGCAGGCACTCGATCTGACGACGACCAGCGTCACTTATTATTACCGCTACAAGGAGCAACTGGCAGCGGCCGTATTCGAAGATACGCTGGTCCGATTGCACGACATGGTTGGAGAAGCGGCTACCGCAGCGACGCCTCGGGCGCGGGTGGCGCGTTATGTGGAGATATATTTCGACCGGTTCGCGCAAGGGTTGCGCGGCGAGGCCGCGCCGCTCGCCGTCCTGTCCGAACTGCGCACGCTGGAAGACGCCGCCCGGCTACCGCTGCTCGCAAAATACCAGGCGATCTTTCGCGATGTCCGCCTGTTTTTCGGGGCCGTCGACACCGCCGAGCGCAAACGTCTTTTTTCGGCGCGCGCGCAAATGCTGAACGAGGCGCTGTTCTGGACGATCATCTGGCTTCCCAGCTATCCGTTGCGAGACTTCCACAATGTCCGTCGCCGAATGATGGACATCTTCGAGAACGGGATCGCGTCGGCGACCTCCTCGTGGACCAGCACCATTGTCGATCCCGATGCCGGCGCTCCCGATGACGCCAAGCGGGAATTCCTGCGTGTCGCGGCCCGGCTCATCAACGATATCGGTTACAAGGGTGCATCCGTGGAGCGGATCGTCGGCGAATTGAAGATCACCAAGGGCAGCTTCTATCATCACCTCGACGCCAAGGACGATCTCATCCTGGAATGTTACCGGCACGACTATCGCCGGATGACGCGTATCCAGGAGGAGATAGATGCATCGGAGCAAAATGCAGTATCACGGCTCGTGAGCAGCACTATGTCGGCGCTGGCGTTGCAATTCAATGGCCTGCATCCACTGCTCAGAACGACAGGCTTGCACGCCATGCCGATCGGGCTGCGGCAGCAGGCGGTTGAGCGATTCGAGCGTCTCGCGCGGTGGCTTGCGGGCATTCTGGTGGACGGCATGGGTGAAGGCTCGGTGCGGATTGTCGATCCTATGATCGCGGCGAACATCATCATCTCCACGATCAACTCGGCTTACGACCTTCGCGGCTGGGCCAGACCACAGCCGCTCAAAGACGCGATCGACACCTATACGGGCGTGCTGATGAGGGGTTTGTTCGATTGAGAGATCGATGGGCTGGCCGAGTTGCGCGGTGCGATCAGTGGGACATGATGACGCTCAAGTTATTGAACTCAAGACATACTCAGACGCCAGGTGACCCCTCCGAGGGCGCTCTTGATCAGCGGATCGTGGGTTCGAGCGCTGGCGCGTCCACCATGTTTCATTGACCCAGCTGGCAAGCCCACCGCGCCACTGGAACAGGCCGTTACCCGCCGTCGCGCAGATCACCCGCCCGCGAAAACGCTTTTCGGAATGTGCGTGATCCGGCAAGCAAGATCCGCTTCGCCGCTGGCGACAATATAATGATTGCCCGCGTCCACGATGCCGGTCGTGAAGACGACGTCGCGCACATACATCTGATGTTCGATCGGGCGGGTGAGTTCCGGATTGGCTTCGAGCAGCGGCGTCGCCTGCGTGAAGATCGTTCTGCTGGGATCATCGCGGTCGAGCATCGACCAATAGGTACGGTAAATACCGACAACCTCTTTGGGCTCGACGCCATGCCACAGCGTCAGCCAGCCGCGATCCGTGAGGATCGGCGGGGCGCCACCGCCCATGCGCGCCGTGGCGACCGTGTTCGAACGCGGCCGAAGCCCCGGCGCGCGATGCGGCTTCCAATGAAGCGCGTCGGGCGACGTGGCGAGATTGATCGAGGGGCCGGCGCGCCATTCGCTGCCGGGGGGATATGCGAAATAGAGATCGCCGAGCGGCCGGGTCTGGGCCCAATATTGGCCGCCGATCGTCCCTTCGAAGATCAGCATGTCTTTGTTCTGGTGATCGAGCACCATATCCTCGAACACCCAGTCGAGCCCGTTCGACGACGAGTATAAAGTCGTGGAATGGCGTTCGGGACTGACTGAACAGGTCGTCATCAGCCAGCGTTCGCCGATCCGGCTGATCCGCGCATCTTCCAGCCCGTACATCTGGAAGCTCGCATGCGGCGTGATCGCCTTGTCATAGTGATGCGCGACGACCTTGAGCCCGTCCGGGGCAAGCTCGACCGGGAGCAGCCAGGCCAGCGAGGTGAGCGCCATCACCCTCCATCCGCCGCCGGCGATCGTGAACTTGCGCGGATCGGCGGTGTTGGCCAGTTCGAGCGGCCAGGCATCAAGCATATATTCGCCATCGTGCCAGCGGATCGCATGGACCTTGCGGTCGACGATCGGGTTGCGCAGCGCCTCCGCGACGCGAACCATCATGAGCAGATTGCCGTTGGGCAGACGGGTCAGCGCGGGATTGAACGCGCCAAGTATATAAGTTTCCACTCCAAGCCGGCCAGCGAGCGGCGAGCGCGCGCGATCCACGTCGTCCGGCACCAGGACGAGCCTGTCGACCGGAAATTCCATCCGCTTATTCCGCGGGCTGCATCCGCGGCGCGATCGTGAGCTGCTGGACGATCGCGCGCTGCGGCTGAGTCAGGACATAATGGACCGCCACAGCGATATCCTCGGCCCGCAGCATTTCATCCCGATTGATCATTTTGGCCTGCTTTTCAGTCGAAAATTGCGGATATTGGAAGTCCGCGCCGGTCTTCCCCGGCTCGATCAGGCTGACCTTTATCCCTTTGGTCGAGAGCTCCTTGCGCAAGGCTTCGGCAAAGCCCTGGATGCCATGCTTCATCCCGGCATAGACGGTGCTGCCCGGAGCCAGCTTGTGGGCGCTCATCGATCCGATCAGCACGATATCGCCTCTGCCCCTCAGCGCCTCGGCGGCGGCATGCGCGCTCAGCAGATAGGCCGTGAAATCGGTGGCGATGGCATAACGCAAATCGGGCTCGGTCATCTCGGTCAGGCCCTTGGCGGGAATGGCAGCGTTGATCACGACGATATCCAATCCGCCCAAATAGGCGTGGGCCGCATCGAAGAACCGTTTCACATTGTCCGGGTCCGCCAAGTCGATCGCAATACCGTCGCCCCGGCCAACCTCGCCGATCCGGTGGAGCGCATCCTCCAGATATTGAGGATCACGTCCGCAGATGAAGACGTCGACGCCGTAGCTTGCAAGGAGTGTCGCCGTCGCGCGACCGATGCCGGTCGTGCCGCCCGTGATGATCGCCTTCCGTCCTTCCAGCGTCGGCTGTTCGGTATGAGCATCCGTGTCGGGAGTCATAGTATCTCCTGGCCATTCTTTGCCTTGCAAAAGCCTTTGTCGCCGGGAAGTTCCTGAGGATTTGCGTCGTCACGACCGAAACCGATCGGCCGTCGCATACGTTGGCGCGCCGATCATATTCGCGAGGCATCATGACCGCACCGACGCCCAATTTCACCCGCAACGCAATTCCCGGCGCCAGTCCATGCGTGCTGGCGCTGCGGGAGGAGCTGCGCGCGAACCGCCTGCGCACCATCGGCACGTTTGAGATTGCCGGGCGGACCGCGACGATCGTGTTGGGCCACGATTCGTTATGGGCGATCATTCGTCGCGATGGCGCACGGCTGGCGCTGCGTGCCGCCTATGCGCCGGGCGGGCTGCGGGCACGACGCCTTCGCGCAAAGACGGGCGAGGCACTGCGGGTAAGGCTGGTCAGCGCGATCGGAAAGCATGTCGTCACGTTCGCCGCGATCGAGCACGAACTGCCCCTGATCCGCGTCACGACGCGGCTGACGCCCTCGGAAGACCTGCTCGTGCCGCACTTGCCGCGCGATCTGTATCCGCTCGGCCCGAACGACAATCCGCTCGACGCCGAGGGTAATGTCGAAGCCGCGCAGCGCGGCATGAACGGCGGGCTGCTCTATTGGCATCTGGGAGGAGATACGCCGGGAAGCCTGCTCTACGTCCAGAATCTGACCGCGATGAACGCCTATTACAATGCCACCGAGACCCGCCCCGACGGCGCCGTCGGGGGCGAATGGCCCGAGCTTGGCTATCTGCCGCCCACCCCGCCGCAGAGCGGCACGCCCCCCGTCAATCCGCTGCCGAAGGGCCAGGAGGTCACGATATCCGATGCCCTGCTCGTCTTTCATAAGGACGCACCACAGGACGAGGCGCATTCCGCCCGCCTGTTCCTGCAGATGCTGGGCAGCGCCTATCCGCTGATCGACAAGCCGATACCCGAATATCACGACTGGCCCGATCGCGCGAAACGGACGCTCCGCGATCTGGCGACCGCGCCCGAGGCGACGATCCGCCATTACGGCCACACTTATATCCACCCGTATACGGCCTCCGAATATCCGGATTCGATGGTTCAGGTGACCTTGCTGGCCTCAATCCACGATTTCGGCCGGTGGCTCGGAAAGACGCTGCCGCTCGAGAAAAAGCTGGCGGCCGGGCTCGATCGCTTCTTCGATGCCGAGCTGGGGACGATCCGGCGCTATCTCCCCAACGTCGGCAAGGACAAGGACGCGGATGCGGTCGACAGCTGGTATCTCTATCACCCGCTGCTCGGCCTCGGCCGCCTCGCGCTGGATGGTGACACACGGGCGCGGCGGTTGTTCGAAGGCTCGCTCGATTTCGCGATCAGGGCAGCCCGTCATTTTCACTATAAGTGGCCGATCCAGTACAAGGTCACCGACTTTTCAATCATTACCGGAGCGCGCGACGATCAGGGGCTCGGCCAGACCGATGTCGGCGGCATCTATGCCTATGTCATGCTGGTGGCATTCGAGCTGACCGACGATCCCCGCTTTCTTGCTGAGGCGCGCACCGCGATCGACGCCGCGCGCGGGATGCGCTTCAACCTCAACTACCAGGCGAACCTTACGGCATGGGGAGCGTCGGCGTGCATGCGGCTGTGGCGCATCACCAACGAGGAACGATATCTCAAGCAGAGCTATGTCTATCTGGCTGGCTTCTTCCACAACAGCGTCCTCTGGAATTCCCAAATCGGCGCGGCCCGCAACTACCGCACCTTCCTGGGCGTGACGGCGCTGCACGACGCACCCTATATGGCGCTATATGAGTGTTTCGATAGCTTCGCCGCGCTCGAACGCTACCTGAAGGACGGCGGACCCGATCTGGACGCCGCGGTGCGCCTGTTGGTGAGCAATTATTGCCGGTTCGCACTCGACCGCGCCTGGTTTTATTATCCGGATGCGCTGCCGCGCGATCTGTTGTGCCCGAAGCCGCGCAATGGGCATATCGATCCAGGCCTCTCCTTCCCCCTGGAGGATCTGTACGTCGGCGGGGATATAGCAGGCCAGGTAGGACAGGAAATCTATGGCGCGGGGGCTGCCTTCGTGTTTGCGAGCCGCGCCTTCCACCATGTCGATGGCGCGCCCTTCGGCCTGTTCTGCGACATGTTCCTACTGGCCAGCGACCGCACCAGCGATACGTCGCTTTCATTCCAGATCTGCGGGGATCCCGGCGATTTTGCCAATCTTCATCTGATCCGCAAGGGCCGCGCCACCTTCGCGAATGTCCTGGTCGAATCTGATCCGGGCGGGCGGGCCATAGCCGCGTGGCGCGGCAAGGACCGCATCCACTATCGATTGCCCGCCAATGCGCGCATTCGGCTGCATTGGTAGGATCATCGCGACGGCGCGGGCTACCGGCTCTTCCAGTATTTGAAGGCCAAATTTTGCAACCGCCGTACCAGCGCCGCAGCCTCGGGGCCCGTCCACTCGCCCGCATATCCGGCCGCCCGCTCGCCGACCCACCAGCCTTGGCCGGGCAGGCCATCCGATTCGCGTACGACCAGCACTGCCAGATCGGGCTCTCCGGCGGCGCGCCCGGCCCGATCGATCGCGTCGAGCGTCTTGCAGACGGCGCGCATCTTCGGTCGCGTGAAGCGATGGCCCAGATCGGCGAGCAGGGCCGAATAGCTGACCGGCTCGCCCGCCCGCGCGGCGGCGACGAGTATGGCGCGCACGGCGTCCACGTCGGATATCGCGGCAGGCCCGAATAGCGAAAGCGGGGAAAGGAAGCGCTCCATCGCCCGACTGTCGCCGCCCAATCGATCCGCCGCAAGACCCCTCCCCTCTTGCTCCAGCTCGCCTATATCGGGGACGCCATCAGACGGAGCCCGACCATGGCCGACTATATCAAGGACGAGAATGTCATCGCGACGCTGACGCCCGAGCAATATCGCGTTACCCAGCAGAGCGGTACCGAACGACCCGGCACGGGAGAGCTGCTCTACAACAAGGCGGCAGGCATCTACGTCGATATTGTATCCGGCGAGCCCCTGTTCGCTTCGGCCGATAAATTTGAATCGGGGTGCGGCTGGCCGAGCTTCACCAAGCCGATCGAGCCCGCCCACGTCGCCGAACTGCGCGACACCTCGCACGGCATGACGCGGATAGAGGTCCGTTCGAAGCATGGCGACAGCCATCTGGGACATGTCTTCAACGACGGCCCGCGCGATAAAGGTGGGCTGCGTTATTGCATCAATTCGGCTTCGCTGCGGTTCGTGCCTCGCGACGAGATGGAGGCGCAGGGCTATGGCGCCTATCTCGATCAGGTTGAGGACGTCGCCTGACGCTGCCCCCGCGCCGGAGATTGACAGTCGGCGCGCTTCCGTCGAGGCTCGACGAAAGCCGCGAAAACAGCGGCTTGGGAGGAACGAGCCGATGCGCCCCAGCGTGCCTGCGATCGCTATTGTCCTGGTTATCGGAGCGCCCGCAGCGGCGGTGACCGCCGATCAGGACCGGGCAGAGATGATGCGTCAGCTCGGTATTACCGCGCTGATACCGGGTTGGAGCGGCGACGAGAAGGCGCCCAACCATGCGAATATCGACGAGGCAAAGGCTTCACCTTACTCCGTCCTGCCCGACCCGCTGACGCTCAAGGACGGCCGTAAGGTCACCGACGCGAAGACCTGGTCGAACAAACGCCGCGCCGAAATTACCGAAGATTATGCACGCGAAGTCTATGGCCGCGTGCCGACAGGCCTGCCCGCGGTCCAATGGCGCGTGATCGCCACCGATCGCGAGACGATCGGCTTCCGCTATCCGGTCATCGCGCGACGGCTGAACGGCCATGTCGAAAATGCCGTCGATCCCGCCCGAAGCGTCGATATCCGCGCGCTCGAAGTCCTGCCGGCAAACGCCGCAGGGCCTGTGCCGGTGCTGATCATGTTTGGCTTCGGGGCGACCATATTCCCCGAACCGTCGCAACCGACCACGGCCGAATATGATCGGATCAATGCCGCGATCAAGGCGCTGCTGACCAGGCAGGATCCGGCGCTCGCCGGCGTGTTCGACGCCCATCAGGCGCTCGCCTTCGTGGTTCCTCCGGCATTTCGCATGCCGCCGCGCGACGCCAATGGCGATCCACCCCCGGCCGAGCAGTTGATCGCGGCAGGCTGGGGCTATGTCCTGCTCGATCCGACGAGCACGCAGGCGGATAATGGCGAGGGGTTGCGCAGCGGCATTATCGGGCTCGGAAATCGCGGCGGCCCGCGTAAACCGGACGACTGGGGCGCCTTGCGGGCCTGGGCGTGGGCAGCGAGCCGGACGCTGGATTTCCTCGCGACCGATCCGCTGATCGATGCACGCAAGGTGGGGATCGAAGGCGTGTCACGCTATGGCAAGGCCGCGCTGGTGACGATGGCGTTCGACGAGCGCTTCGCCGTCGGACTGATCGGGTCGTCGGGCAAGGGTGGGGCCACCCCGCTGCGCCGCAATTT
>DATMIP010000095.1:0-10473 GCA_035554515.1 Sphingomonas sp.
ACCCATCGCCAGCGGAGCGATCACGGCGCTGACGCAGGTGAAGAAGAGGAGGACACCCGAAACCGCGCCGTGCTGAGACTTCGGGAAGCAGCTGATGCCTTTCGAATTCAGCGTCGGATATATTACCGACATGAACAGCCCCGACATAGGCAGTGCCCATACCGCGAACTCCCGACCCAATACGGTGAGACCGAAACACAAAAGGATCGCAATGCCGCAAAACGCGAGCACCGCTGTCCATGAATATCGCTCGAGCAGCCAGAATCCGGCGAAACGTCCAAACACGCGCAGCACGAAGAATATCGACAAGGCATATACCGCCCACTGGCTGCCGCGGCCGGAATAGCCGGCGAGAAGCGTCGGCATCCAGACATAGATCGCGGTTTCTACGCCGACGTAGAGCATAACTCCCAGGCTGAAGGCCAAAGCGTAGCGATTACCCATCATGCCCCACACGTCGGAAGCTCGGGCCGGTTCGGCGGTATCGCGAGACCGCGGATAAGGCACTTTCGACGCGAGGATGATCAGCAGCGTGCACAGAATCGCCGCGATCACATAGAGCCATTTCCACGAAGCGTCGTGCGACAGCAGGTAAGCGACAATCGCGGGGCCAACGATGGCGCCGATCCCGAAGAAACCCTCAACCATGTTCATGGTCGCGGTATGCATCCGCGTCGACGTGGAGATGTCTCCGATCAGGGCCAGGGCTCCGGTCTTGAATATGCCAACGGCAACGCCGCCAACGAACAGGAGAAGGAGGAAAAGCCCGAAGCTCGCCACCCAGGCGAACAGAAAGGCGGTCGCCCCAAAGATCGCTAGGCCGGTGATGATGGTACGCTTTCGACCGATCCGATCCGCAAGCGAGCCGAGCAGCACACCGCCGAGCGCGATCCCGCTCATGGTTGCGTAGTGGAACGCGCCGCCGGCCGTCATTCCAAGGCCGAATTCGCGGATAACCGAGGGAATGATCACGCCGACCGATTCCGATGTCATGGCAAACATCAGGAACATCAAATAGGTGAGCCAGCGTATCCGCGCTATCCCCTTAACCCCGGCATTAGCCATGTCACGATCCGATCTTATGATTTGGTTGCGTTCATGGGACGGTGCCAAGCCGGGCGCACCCTCTTTCCCCGTGCGCCGCGATCATCTTCCCGATTCCTACCCGGCTGCCGCCTGCGCGAGCAGCGCATTTGCACCCAGGAGCGCGGCCCCCAGCGGCCCGGTATTTCGACCCAGGGCGGGGGCGACCATGAGCGTCGTCAGGTCATGATCGCCGTGATTGTCGAGATATCCGTTCAACAATCTCGCGGTGCGGGTGTGCATCATCGGGAGGAGCGCGGGGCGCGCCTCAAGTACGCCGCCCCCGAAAACCAGGCGTTCGGGGGATATGCAGAGGATGAGCATCGCGGCCCATTCCGAAAGCTCGGCGGCAACACGATCCCAGAGCGGATCATCGTCGGATGTTTCTTCCAATGCGGCGGGCGCTCGCGCCGCAAGCGCCGGACCTCCGACCAGCCCTTCAAGGCAATCGCCATGACTGGGGCAAGTCCCACTGAACGCGTCTCCTGGCACCCGCCTCACCCGCATATGCCCTGCCTCTGGATGGAGGCGACCATGGATTGCCTCACCGTTTACCACCAGGCCCAGGCCCACGCCGGTGCCGATGGTCGCATAGGCATGAACGGAACAATGCTTCGACGCGCCCCATTTCCCCTCCGCCAGGGCAGCGCCGGCGACATCGGTGTCGATGCCGATCGGAACGTCGAAGCGACGCGCAAAGTGGCCAAGGATGTCGGCGCCAGCCCATCCGGGTTTGGGCGTTTTTCCCATTCGTCCATAATCGGCCCCGCTCCGATTGAGGCGGAGTGGCCCGAAACTGGCTATGCCGATCGCCCTGAAGGCCAGTTCGCCCGCCCATTGATCCAGGGTGTCGGAGATCACCCCCAGCGTCTCGACGCCGCCGGTGGGCCAGCGCTCCTGCCGCACGATCCTTTGGCCTTGGGCGAGCGTCGCGATACATTTCGTCCCACCCAGTTCGACACCCGCGACCAGCGGCTCGATCACGCCAGCCATGCCCGATCTCCCGACAAGGCCAGTTGCAATTCCGGCGCCGGGCTGCCGCCAAAATGCGCGCGCGCTTCCGATTGGCTTCGCGGCGGTTCAGAAAGTCCCACAAGGTCCGCGAAGCTCTGGACCCGGAGATCGGGAAGAACCAGCCAGCTATAGGCCTGGAAAGGCGCCGACGGCGGGTTCGCGATGACCATGCCTGAGCCATTGATGGGCTCCCATGGCCCCGAAAGGCGATCGGCGACCATGCCATAGAGCCCGGTCGGCCCGGCCGGGCCGCCAGACGCGAAAACTTTCTGCTGGGTCGACCAGAACAGATAATAGCGCCCGCCATGGACGACGACGTGGGGCCTTTCCAATTCGTTGTTGAGACCATCCGCCTCGATCAGCGGTGGCAGGGCGCTCCATTGTGCCTCTCCCGAGCGCCGGGCAATTCCGACCGCACCGTTCCAGGGAGAACGCGAACGGGCGAGCGACGCGGCGAACAGGACATATTCGGCGCCATCGGCAGGATCGCGGAAATATGCGGGATCGCGGAACGCCTTGATGGTGCCTACGGCTCCGCCCCCCGCCATCTCGCGCATATAGTGGATGCCGTCGGGCACGAGCATCTCCCGGGGCTGCGACCAGGGCGCAAAGGACACGGCGTCTCCCTCCACCGACAAGGTCGCCCGCGTTTCGAACAGGCGCTGCTCAAAGCTTATTTCCGCTTCGCCGCGCCGGCCCGCCGCCGTATAATAAAGCGTGACCTCGTCTTGCGCGGAGACGATCGCCGAGCCGGACCATTCACGACTGCCCGGCGAGAATTGATCTCCCAACAATGGGCCCAGATCGCGCCAGTCATCTCCGGCGTGAAGCATCAGGCGAATACGGGCTACCGCGTGGCGCGTGTCCGGGTCAGGAAGCGCCGGTGCCGACAGGAACATATACAGAACACCGCCCGCTATTGCCGCCGGATGCCCATCCGTCGTCTGCACCGGCCAATAATCCCAAAAGTCGATACCGTCGCTCAGCCGATCCACGGCCCTGATCAACGGAGCATAGGCGATGCGCGCAGGGTCAATACGGCTAATATGCTCGCGGGTCCAATGGCCTGCATGCCACCGTTCATCAATCGGCAGAGACATTGGCCGAACCCTTTCCTGGCCTCTCGGGCGCGCCCGATGCCAAAGAAATTCTGGTGGCATCACTTAAGAAGGCCGCCTGCGGGGATTGGAATTGCAGGCCGGACAGGGCTGTCGTCACGCCGAGGTCGCCCGCCATCGGCGCCGGCCGGTGGCGCTCGGCGAGAAAGTGAGATCGTGTCTCGAAACGCTTTCCGGCACCCTGCCCTCCACACCGGTTATATTGACTGCCCCTGCGATAACCGTCTTCGCAATCGTTTGCAATACGGCCGCCGATCGCCCCGGTGGCAGGTTCAGGGACGGCGTTCGCCACCCCCCTGGTTTTCGCGTGAGAACAAACAAAGAACAACCCCGAAGCGAGCTTCGGAAGGTGCGAGACGCCACCAGCGCTCAGGTCGCCCCGGTAAAATGGGGCCGCAATTGGCTCGGAACGGCGTTCCATCCAGACCGAGTTTTCACGGGATGGACGATCCGCGCACGATCAGCTCGACCGGCATCTGCACTGACTGGCCGACCGCGCCTCCCGCTGCGGCCAGAGCAAGATTTACCAGGAGGTTCGCACCTTGTTCCAACCGCTGGCGAATGGTTGTGAGCGGCGGCGCATTATAAGCGGCAAGCGGCGCATCGTCGAACCCGACGACCCCCACGTCGGCCGGCACATCCAGCCCTCTTCTGCCCAGCGCGCGGATGATTGCCGCCGCGATGATATCGGACGCCGCGACAACCCCATCGAATTGCGCGCCGGATTCCACCAGTGCGCGTGACGCCCTTTGCGCGTCGTCCCGTCCGAAATGCGCCGGCAGGACAAGCGAGGGATCATGCTCGATCCCGTGGTGCCTGTGGGCGATGAGGAAGCCGTCGAAGCGGTGGGACACTTCCGGAAGCGCGTGATTACCCAGAAACGCCAGGCGTTTCCGTCCGCTCTCCAGCAGATGTGCCGCCGCGAGCCGACCCCCTTCACGATTGTCAGACCCGACCGTTGCGTAATGCTGGCCCGGCAGCATCGCGCCCCACGCAACGACCGGTATGCCATCCTTCGCCGCAGCATCGATAGCCGCGTGCTCGAAACTCTGGCCCATCACGATCACCGCGTCGGCGCGCCGATTGCGAATTGTCCGCGATACCCAATCGTCGGCGTGAACCGGAACCTTCGAGAGGAGCAGATCATAGCTGCGAGCCGACAGAGCATCGGCGAGATGCCCCAGCATCGCCATGAAAAACGGGTCGGACAGCGGTTGATCGGCTTCATGAACCAGCGGCACGACAACCGCCACCGTGCCCGTCTTCCGCGATCGCAGCGACCGCGCCACGGGATTTATCGAATAATTGTGCTCGCGTGCCAGAGCCTGGACACGTTCGCGCGTGGCACGCGCTATCAGCGGATTGTTTTCCAGGGCCCGAGACACCGTCGATGTAGACAGGCCGGCGATTGCCGCCAGATCCGACATGGTTAGGACGGTGCTGCGCTGATGCCCCATGGTAATATGCAGACCCCATTCGTGCTCGAAAGCGAGCAAACTACCGCCACGCCGAAAGGCAAAGGACCATCCTAACCGGCGCGGAACTAGTTGGGAACCCGGTCTTGGTATTGGAGTGTCACCAACAGGGAAGGGCGGGGAAACGCCGAACATTCGGTATTCCGCGGACCTTGATCGATATATGCGGGCGAGCCGGGACGTTTATCGTTCGCGCCGCCTTCCTGCTTCGTATGGCTTTCGGGACTTGATCAGCGGCGAAGCTCGTCCGGCCAGTAGAGGCGCATGGGATTGGCGACGAGCAGCTTGTGCTGAAGCGCCGCCGTAGGTGCGATCCGAGGAATCACGTCGACCAGGCGGCCGTCGTCGGGGATGCGATGCTCCATGTTCGGATGCGGCCAGTCGGTCCCCCACAGCACGCGGTCTTGATAATCCTCGACCAGCGGACGCACCGCCTCGACGAAATCGTCATAAGGCTCGCCCATGGGCGATAACCGATCCGGGCATGTCACCTTGGTCCAGATATCGTCGCGACTATCGAGTAGAGCCCGAAAGGCGCGCATGTCGCGGCCGCCGGGCCCCTGGCTCACGTCCGGCCGGCCCATATGATCGATCACGACCGGCACCGGGATGGCGGCAAGGAACGGCTTCATTTCCTCGAGAATATCCGCCTCAAAATAGACGACCACGTGCCAGCCCTTCGGCAGGCGGCTGGCCACCTCGAGAAACCTGTCCTTGGGCGCGTTGTCGACCAGCCGCTTGAGGAAGTTGAAGCGCACGCCCCGCATTCCGCCGTCGTGCAGCGCCTGGAGATCTCCGTCGGAGATGGCCGGATCGACGACCGCCACCCCACGGGCCTTGCCATTCGACTTGGCGATGCCGTTCAGCGTGGCAGCATTGTCGGTCCCGTGGCAGCTTGCCTGGACGATGACGTTGCGCGTGAAGCCGAGCCGATCGCGCAGCGCGAACAGCCTATCCGGACCGGCATCCTGGGGTTGGTATTTGGCGAGCGGGCTGAACGGAAAATCGGCCGCCGGTCCGAAGACGTGGCAATGCGCGTCGATCGCTCCAGGGGGCGGCACGAACAGCGGTCTTGAGGGCTGTTCGGCCCAACTGCGGATACGGCCATTGCGGTCCGTGCTCATGCGAACACCACTCCGTCCATCAATTTGCGTGCGGTGCGTAACAGCGCGGCGGTCGCCACCTGCCCGTCGGCACCCAATTCGAGTACGCAACTCATCTCGCCGGTCGGATGTTCGACCGACAGCGTCTTGCGGCTGCCCTTGGGGATGTCGGCGACTTCGGCCGCCGGCGAGCCTTCGACCAGGCAGGCCGTGGCAACGCTGACCGCCCCCAGCACCCCGATCGTGGCATGAGCACGGTGCGGGATGAAGCTGCGCACCGTCACCGCGCCGCCATGCGCGGGCGATGCGACAAGCATCATCTTGGGCACAGACTTCTCGGTCACGTCGCCCAGATTCATCATTGGCCCGGCCTTCAGCCTGATCGCCTCGATCCGCGCCTTGAGCTCGGTTGCTGCGTCGAGCGTTTCGCGATCCTCATGGCCGGTGGCGCCGACATCCTTGGCCTTGAACACGACGCAGGGCATGCCGTTATCGATCAGGGTGCAGGCAACGCCCTCGATCAGGTCGACCGCGTTGCCGGTCGGAAGCAACGCGCCACACGATGAACCCGCCGTGTCGCGGAATTCGAGCGAGATCGGCGCTGCACTACCGGGTACGCCATCGATCCTTGCGCATCCCTCATAAGTCGGAACGCCGCCGGGCGTCTGCACGGTGGCGACCGCGACCTGGCCCGTATTGACCATGTAGATCGTTACACGCGTTTCGTCGCCGCTTGTGGGAATCAGGCCCCGCTCGATCGCGAACGGCCCGACGCCCGCAAGCATATTGCCGCAATTCTGGGCGTCAGTGACGATGGCCTGATCAACGAATATCTGGAGGAAAAGATAGTCGACATCGACACCCTCCCGCGCCGACTTCGAAACGACTGCAACTTTCGACGTCAGCGGATCGGCACCGCCCATGCCGTCGATCTGGTTCGGATCGGGGGTCCCCATCACGCGCATAAGAAAAGCATCACGCTGGGCAGTGTCGGCCGGCAGGTCGTCCGCGATGAAGAAGCCACCTTTTGAGGTTCCGCCGCGCATCCACATGCAGCGGACTCCGTCACTCATAAGTCAGCCCCAACGCCGCCAGCTTCCCGCGCATATCGTATAGGTCAAGCCCGAGCTCGCCGGCCGCGAGCCGCTGGCGCTTCAGTTCCTCGCCCGCCTCCCGCGCTTGCGCCTTCTTCAGGATCGCCGGCGCATCAGCGCGCTTCACCACGCACACCCCGTCATCGTCCGCCACGATCACATCGCCCGCCTCGATCGCCGTCCCTGCGCAGACGATCGGCACATTGACCGATCCAAGCGTCTGCTTGATCGTCCCTTGCGCGAACACCGCCTTCGACCAGACGGGAAAGCCCATCTGGGTCAGGTCGCGCACGTCGCGCACGCCCGCATCGATCACCAGGCCGCGGCACCCTCGCGCCATCGCCGATGTCGCCAACAGATCACCGAAATATCCGTCTTCGCACGGGGAAGTCGGCGCCAGCACAAGAACGTCGCCGTCGCGCAACTGCTCGATCGCGACATGAATCATCCAGTTATCGCCCGGCGGCGCCGAGATCGTCACGGCCGAACCCGCGATCCGCGCGCCCGGATAGATCGGCCGCAAACGGCTGCCGAGCAGTCCGATTCTTCCCTGCGCCTCGTGCACGGTCGCGACGCCGGCCGCGCGAAGCCCGTCGATCACCGATGCCTCGGCGCGCTCGATAGTGCGAATGACCCGTCCCGTCATGCTGTGATCTCCTGATGGAACAATCGCCCTAGGCAGCCGCCACGCCACCCCTCCAATCACAATTGTACCTGCCCAATAAGTTTTTGCTATACGTACGCGGATGCTCTCGCCGTTCGACATGAACCTGCGCCATTTGCGCGCGCTCTCCGCGATCGCGGCGCACCGCAGCATGAACGCAGCAGCCCAGGCAATGAACCTGTCGCAGCCGGCGCTAACCCAAGGGCTTGCCAAGTTGGAACGCCAGCTCGGCGTGCCGCTCTTCGATCGCCACGCCGATGGCGTTAGCCCGACGGAAGCGGGCGTCCGGATGGCTGATCGGGTGGCCACGGCAGTCGATTGTCTGACGGTCGCGACCAAGCCCGCGCTGCGGCGTGGCGGACGCGGCTTTGCGCGGCCCGAACAACTCATGACGGCGAGCCAGCTCCATGCCTTCCTTGCTCTGGCCGATGCCGGCAGTTTTGTCGGCGCGGCGGCTGCGACCGGCCTGTCTCAGCCGGCGCTTCATCGCGCCGCGCGCGACCTGGAGCAAATATGCGGAGTAGCGCTGGCCGAACGGCGCGGGCGCGGCGTGGTACTCACCGCCACGGGGCGCCGTCTCGCCCGGGGGGTACGGCTGGCTGCCCGGGAGCTGGCCGCCGGCATCGCCGAAGTGGCCGGAGAGCAGGACAGCGGCCGGATCGCGATCGGGGCGATGCCCTTGTCGCGCGCGCTGATCCTGCCGGCCGCCATCGCGGCGTTCGTCCAAGGCTCGCCACGTGCGCTGGTCGATGTCGCCGAAGGCTCCTGGCGCGAGCTGGTCGAGCCGCTGCGTGACGGGGTAATCGATCTCATGATCGGGGCGCTGCGCGACGAGACGCCCTCCGGGCTCCACCAGCGCGCTTTGTTTACCGACCGGCTGGCGGTGATCGGCCGGGCCGGCCACCCGCTCGCGGCGAGGCCCGAGGTGACTCTGGACGACCTGTCCCGCTATGGCTGGATTGTCGGTCAAGCCGAGACCCCGCTCCGTGGCCATTGGGATGCGCTCTTCGCAGGACGTCCGGCGCCCGATGCGCCGATCGAGTGCGGGGCGGTGATGGTGATCCGGGGGATCCTGCTCAGTAGCGATCTGTTGACGCTGCTGTCACCGGATCAGGTGGCGATGGAGGTGCGGGCTGGCATTCTCGCCGCCGTGGGCCGGCCACTTGAGCAGGGCGTGCGTACCATCGGCATCACCACCCGCATCGGCTGGAAACCTACCGCTGCCCAGCGCCGTTTCGTCGCCCTGCTCGAAACGGCGGTATTCGACACAAGAATTCGGGAAAATCAATAGCTGGTTCGACAATTGGATTGGCCGACCCAGCCGCCGGTCCCCTAGGCCCCACCAGGTGGATGCGACATTCGCCTTTATCGGTTTCGGAGAAGCGGGCGCGGCTTTTTCGGGCGGCGGACCGGCGCGCGGCTATGATCGAAAGACCGACCTTCCAAGCCTGCGCTCTGCCAAGCTCGACGATTTCGCAAGAGCCGGCGTGACAGCCTGCGCCGATGCCGCCGAGGCGATCCGGCACACACGCGCTATCCTCTCGCTGGTCACTGCCGACCAGGCGCTGGCCGCCGCCCGATCGGGCGCGGCCGCGATCCAGGCCGGCGCCTTCTGGTTCGACATGAACAGCGTCGCCCCGGACACGAAGCGGGACGCCGCAAGGCTGATCGAGGCGGCCGGCGGCCGCTATGTCGATGTGGCTGTGATGGCGCCTGTCCACCCCGCACGGCGGGCCGTGCCGCTGCTGCTTAGCGGGCCACATGCCGAAACCGGCGCGACGCTGCTGGCCAGTTTCGGCTTCACCAATGTCACCATGGCGGCCGGTCCGGTGGGCACGGCATCCTCGATCAAGATGATCCGATCCGTGATGGTGAAGGGACTTGAGGCACTGACCGCGGAATGTTTCCTCGCCGCGGAGCGGGCCGGCGTCGCGGGCGAGGTCGCCGCGTCGCTTAACGCAAGCTGGCCCGGTGTCGATTGGACCGACAAGGCCGATTACAATCTCGATCGCATGATGATCCATGGTCTGCGCCGTGCCGCGGAGATGGAAGAGGTCGTGAAGACGCTCGATGCCCTCGGCACTGGCGCGTCGATGACGCTCGGCACCGTCGAGCGCCAGCGCGCGATCGGAGCGCTCGGGCTGATACCGGCCGGCACGCTGACCGACAAGATCAACGCGATCCTGGCGGAACTGGCGGACGCAAATGGCTCCTTACCGGCGGAACGGGCAGCATGACCCTGATCATCGATTGTCACGGGCATTACACCACCGCACCGCCGCAGCATGATGCTTGGCGCGACGCGCAGAAGGCCGCGTTCAAGGCAGGCACGACGCCCCCGCCTTACCCCGCAATTTCGGACGATGAGATTCGTGAGACGATCGAGGCAAACCAGCTCAGGCTCCTGAAGGAGCGCGGCGCCGACATGACGATCTTTAGTCCCCGTGCGTCAACCATGGCGCACCATGTCGGAGACGAGGCCATCTCCAAGGCCTGGGCACGCGTTTCGAATGACCTGATCGCCCGCGTCGTCAGTCTCTATCCCGAGACGTTCGCGGGTGTGTGCATGCTGCCCCAATCCCCTGAGGCCGATCTGCAAGGGTCGATTGAGGAGCTCGAACGCTGCGTCACTGGACTCGGCTTCATCGGCTGCAATCTCAATCCCGATCCCGGCGGCGGCCACTTCATGTTCCCCGCGCTGACCGATCGCTATTGGTATCCGTTCTACGAGAAGATGGTCGAACTCGATGTCCCGGCGATGATCCATGTCTCGGGAAGCTGCAATCCCGCGCTCCACGCGACCGGCGCCTTCTATATCGCCGCGGACACCATCGCCTTCATGCAGTTGATCCAGGGCAATCTGTTCAAGGATTTCCCCACGCTGCGCTTCATTATCCCGCATGGCGGCGGGGCGGTGCCCTA
>DATMIP010000096.1:0-8690 GCA_035554515.1 Sphingomonas sp.
ATCAACCACTATGTCGTCAAGTCTCGCGCGGAATTCGAGGATAAGCGCCGCCGGGGCAACGTCGCGGTGCCTCCCGAATTGCTCGACGAAACGACGATGCGCAACGCCAGCTTCTTCGAAGCGCATGACCGCAATGAGGAGGAGTTTCGCGAGATACTGGGGCGCTTGGCCGAGGTGAAGGCAGGGATGGCAGAGATCAGACGCGCGGTGCTGGGGGCCGATCCGGGGCTGAAGCCCTTATTGCGAGCCGACCTCCGTCGGGGCCGGATTCGCTCCCTGGCGCGGCGAGCATCAGACTGGCTGCGCCGTCAAGCAGCGAGGAATCGAGCGCAAGCGTGAAGGCGTGACATCCGTCGCCGATCCCCGCCAGCGCCAGATCCGGCCGATGGCGGTCGACTACCGTCGCGGCCACGATCCGGCCATCAACGCGCGCTTCCACCGTCGGCGTCGCGCCGGGCCAATCGGGGGCATGCAGCCAGCCTTCAAGCGATATTTCGCCCGCACCCGTTACGGTGATCGTGTCTCCGTCCCACTCGGCAGCACCGCGCACCGCGTCGAGATGGCCCGCGACCCATGGTGTATGCATCACCGCGAAGCGATCGGTTGGTGCCGAAGCCGGGGATGGATCGCCCCCCAATTTGGCGCTCAGCCCCCACCCCGCCTGATGAATGGCAGCGACCGCGAAGCCGAGCAGGCTGATCAGGTCGAAATAATCGAAGCGCCGCTGGTGCAGTGCTTCGATCAACCGCGCGCGATCGACATCCTCCCATAGCGGAATCTCGGCGGCGGCGAACAAGGCGGCCAGCGCCGCACGAACGCCCGGCACACGATTGACCGACCATTGCCAGCTTCCGAACAGCGGAGCTCCGGCGGGCGCGAGGATCGGCGTCACGACCGGCGCACCGAGCGAAGGATCCCAGCTCTGATGGGCAAAAGGCAGGTCGATCAGCTCGGGTGCGGCCGCCTGGATAATCTTGTAGTGGGCAAGCTCGGCCTTGCGCTCCGCGGCGGTCATCAGGAATGCGAGCCTCATCAGCGCCGGTACGCCAAGCGGCAGAATCGGCTGGCGCTCGAAGGACTTGATTCCGCGAATCCCGCCCAGCCAATTGGGTACGCGATTATCCCGATAGAAGAGATCGGGCAGGTCGCCCTCGGTCGCGCCGCCGACACGCGCGGCTTCCATCTGATCGGCCAGTCGTGCGGCCAGCGCGGCCCTGGCAGGAGCGCGCAGCAGATCCATCGGGTCGAACGGAGCCTGCAGGCGGACCATCTCGACGGGGTCAAGCACCTCCTGGGGCTGACGTTTGGCATAGGCCTTGAGCACCTCTCCAAGGTGGCCACTTACGAGCGTTTCCGTACCCGTGGAGCTGCCGCTGACATTGTCCCAGCCGCCCATTCCGCCATCGGCCTGCCATGCGATGGTTGCGAGCTGGCGCAGGAAATCGTGGGGTCCCAGATCTGCCGGAAGGTCCGATCCCCGCGGGGGTTCGCGCCGGTGCGGCGCGCCGAGCCGCTTTGCAATTTGCGCACCGGCGACGACGTCGGGATGCGCAGCATAGCCGCGCGTGAACAAGGAAAGCCGGTCGCGCAATCCGGCCGCCAGTGCGATCGCCAATACCGCGCGGCTATCCTTGCCACCGGTGATCGGCAGATCGAGCGGACCGTCTCCTGCCGCAAGGCGGATGGCAGCCTTGGCCTGCTCCAGCCCTTGAGTGAGCAAGGCGCGGCCGCCCATATCATAACCGCGTGGATCCGGCAGTTGCAGGCCTGAGGGTGCGACCCGACTGCCGGTGGCGTCGACAATCAGCCGCGCATTCGGAAGCAGCTGCCGCGCACCGGACCAGCCAGTGGCGTCACCGACGCGATAGCCGATGGCTCCCAACCACAATCCAGCCTCTCGGCCCTTGCCGGGGTCTCCACCGATGAGGGCCGCGAACGCGGCACGGTTCGACACGATCCCACTCTCCCCGCTGAAGAAGAGCTGATGCAGCCCGGCGGGATCGCTAAAGGCCTCAAGCGTTCCGCCAACGTGAAGCCGCGCAATGGCATATTCGCCCGCAATATTGTCCGGCAGCGATGCGCCGGGTCGATCAAGCAGTTGCGCGACGGCGTACGCGTCCAGCAATGTCCCGGTTCCCGCCTCAATCCGCCAGACGAGCCCGTGGATGATGCAGGCGCCGCCTTCCGGATCGATCCATATCTGCGCCTCGGGCCTGTAATAGTGGCTGGCAACCGCGAAGGCAGCCAGATGCCAGCGCCCACTTCGGGTATCGATCGCGGTCGCGGTGATCCGCTCGGGGATGACATGCGACTCTGCCAGCAAGGTCGTATGCAGACGCATTGCGTCATCCGCCGACGCATTTTCGTGCCAGATCGCGAACAGCGCCATCGCTGCCGTCTAGGGCCTGATCTTATGAGGTGGAAGCGCTCAACGGCTGATCTAAACCCGCAACCAATCGAGCAGCGGGTCGAGAAAAAGCGCCGATGCGAGCCGGCCCAGGCTGGTCGTGTGACGCCGCTTGCGCCGCAGGCGCTCGGCGGTCTTGGGCAACCATAGCACTTCGGGATGCTCAGCGATCAGCCGTTTGGCGATCGCCAGCGCCTCGCCATATTCCCCGCATGCTTCGTGATGAAGCAACAGATTATGCAGGGCATGCAAACTCTTGTCCGCCATCTCGATCGCCCGGAGATGGACCGAATAAGCGGCTTCATGTTCGCCCACAGCATCGAGCGCGGCGGCGAGCTGGCTGTGATAGAGGGGATTGTCGGACTGCGTTTCGACGGCGAGCGCCGCAAGCGCTACCTTTTGCCGACGCCGGAATGCGGGAACCCGCTGGGCCAGGACGAAGAAATAATGGCCCGACCGCCGGCGTCGTCGGCGGAGCTCACGCGCGAAAGCCTCATGGTCGAACGTGCCCCGCTCGACCCGCTCGAGCAGCCGGCGCAACATATCGGTTTCCACCAGATAGCCTCCGACCGGATGGCCGCCGTGGGGAACCGGCACGCCGCAGGTTGGAGAACGTTCCGCGAACAGCTGAAAATGCGGGCCATCGTACGGATCGCGTGGATCGTAGACGATATATTGGGTGGCCAGCGGCGGCTGATCATATTTGCGAAACGCGATCCGCGCGACGTCGTCCGCCCAGCGCCGATCAAATGGCACCACCGCCGGATCGACCGAGAATTGCGGAGACAGGGCAACCCCGACGGTCGCGCCGCACGCGGCGCCATAACGGAGTGCCGCGAAGCCGCCCATGCTCGATCCATAGGCGATCACCTTGGAATAGCCCTGCGTGACAGCGGCGATCACCGCGAGCGCTTCGGGCAATTCGGGATATTGATACCAGTGGTTGTCGCGGCTGAGCACGTGGATTGCGTCGATCCCGCGCCCGCGAAAATATTCCTCGCCGAAGCCGGGCCGATCGAGCGTGCGGTTATCGGTGTAGGAATCGAAGGTTACGTAGCAGATCGCACTGGCGAGCCCTCCGACGCGGCGCACGAGGAGATCGTCGGAGCGGAACAATTCGTCCGCCGCGACGAGCAGGCCGGGCTGAATGTTCATACGGCGAGCGCTTTGACGGTGCGGTCAATCGCCAGCAACGACGCGAGCAGGCCCTCAAGTCTGTCGAGCGGCCAGGCGTTGGGACCGTCGGACTTCGCTTGCGCTGGATCGGGATGGGTTTCCATGAACAGCCCGCTCACGCCGACGGCCACCGCCGCACGCGCGAGCACCGGCACGAATTCGCGCTGTCCGCCCGAGCTGGTGCCGTTGCCTCCCGGCAGCTGAACCGAATGGGTTGCGTCGAACACCACCGGACACCCAGTGTCGCGCATGATCACCAGCCCGCGCATGTCGACGACCAGATTGTGATATCCGAACGACGCCCCGCGCTCGGCCACCATAAGCGTCGGCGGCGGCAGCCCGGCACCGGCTGTGGCTGCGCGCGCCTTGTTGATCACATTGCCCATGTCGCCGGGGGCCATGAACTGGCCTTTCTTAATATTAGCTGGCTTGCCCGACATGGCGACGGCCTCGATCAGATCGGTCTGACGGGCGAGAAAAGCCGGTGTCTGCAATATATCGGCGACTTCGGCGACCGGCTTGACCTGATGAACCTCATGCACGTCGGTGAGTATGGGTAAGCCCGTTTCGGCTCGCACCTTTTCCAGGATACGCAACCCTTCATCAAGTCCGGGCCCACGAAAAGCGCTGCCTGCGCTGCGGTTCGCCTTGTCGAACGAACTCTTATAGATCAGGAGGATCCCGAGCCGATCGGCTATGCCACGCAGTGTTTCCGCGACAGCCAGGGCCATCGCCTCGCTTTCGATCACGCAGGGGCCGGCGATCAGGAACAGCGGTTCATCCAGGCCGATCCGACGCCCGCACAAGTCCCAGCTTTGCTCGCTCATCGGCTCAGTCCAGGCCCCTGGCCGCCAGCGCCGCTTCGATCGGAGCGACATCCTGCGGATTGTTCAATTCCCATATGTCATAGCCGGGCGAGTCGACTTCGACCACCCGCACCTGCCGGCCATGCTCGACGAAGCGCAATTGTTCGAGCCCCTCGAGCATTTCAAGCTTGGTCGGGGGCAGGCCGGCATAAGCCTGCAACGCGGCCCGGCGATAGGCATAGACACCGATATGAAGGAATATAGGCAGCGCCGGATCGCCGACCTGCGACGATGCCACATGGGGGATGACCGATTTGGAGAAATACAGGCTGTCGCCATTAACGCCGATGGCGACCGTGGTGCCTCCGACCCGGCCTGCCTGCTGGTCGGCAAGCAGGCGGCGGTGGATTTCCGGGGTAGCGCGGACCCCCGGCGTCGCCACATCGATCGATCGATCGGCCGCCATGGCCGTCAGCAAGGCGGTCACGAACCGGGGCGGGGTCAGCGGCGCATCGCCCTGCAAATTGATCACGATGTCCACGTCGCCGAGCGCGTCCAATGCCGCCGCGCAGCGTTCGGTGCCGTTGCGTGCTTCGCTGGAGGTCATCGCCACATCGGCGCCGAAGCTCCGCCCGACGGCGGCGATGCGATCGTCGTCGGTCGCGATCAGGATTTGCGCGATCCCCGGCACAGCGATGGCTGCCTCCCAGCTCCGCTGGATAAGAGGCTTCGACGCCCCGCCCGCACCCCTCAGCGGCACGAGTGGCTTACCGGGATAACGGGTCGAGGCATAACGCGCGGGGATAACGATCCCCGTCGTCATCGCGAGCCCGTCAGGCAATGCCCAGCCGGAGGAAATCGTGGACATGCACCAGCCCGACCGGGCGGCGCGTATCGACATCCTCGATCGCGAACATTGCTGTGATCTTATGCTTGTTGAGCTGGGTCAGCGCATCCTCGACGAACGCGCCTGGCGAGACCCAGACCGGATCGCGGGTCATCACGTCGGCCGCGGTCGCTTCTAGCAATCCGTCGAGATGGCGGCGCAAATCGCCGTCGGTTATCACGCCCACCAGCGCTCCGGTCTCGTCGACCACGCCAGCGATTCCGAAGCTCATGGACGTAATCGTGACGATGACGTCGCGCATCGACGTATCGGGTGAGACGAATGGCATCGCATCGGCGCGGTGCATGATCGCCGCAACACGCATCAGCCGCTTGCCGATCGTCCCGCCGGGATGGAGTGCTGCGAAACCGGCAATCGAAATACCCCGCGCCCGCATCGTGGTCATCGCCAACGCATCGCCAAGCGCCATCATCATCGCGGTCGACGTGGTCGGCGCGAGATTGGCTGGACAGGCCTCATCGACGCGCGGCAACAGCAATTTCACGTCGGCCTGCCGCATCAGCAGCGAATCCGCCTTGGAGGCGATGCCGATCACGCTCAGCCCCAGCTTGGCCGCATAATCGAGAATCGGTTGGAGTTCGGCCGTGCTGCCCGAATTGGAGAAAGCGAGCAGCCCGTCGCCGGCCATCAGCATGCCGAGGTCGCCATGCGCGGCCTCGACGGGATGGACATAGAGCGACGGCGTGCCGGTCGAAGCCAGGGTCGCGGCAAATTTTCGCGCGATATAGCCCGATTTGCCAATACCCGTCGTGACGACACGGCCGGTAATATTCAGTATCGTGGTAACGGCTCGGGCAAAATTATCGTCAAGCGCATCGACCAGCGAGCTCAGGGCAGCAGCCTCAGTCTCTATAACTTCACGCCCATAGGCGATCAGGTCAGTACGGTCGTTGCGGGAGAGCTGGCGCGAAAATTCGGCAACGCCCATGTTCATCCCTTTAATTTTTTAGCATGGTGCCTTCTAACGAGGCGCAGGTCCCATGGCGAGGCAGAAGTTTACGAAAGCGGAACGATCGCGAGTTAACGCCGCCATGCATGGAAGGTTTCAAGGCAAAAAATCATTGTTCCTCGGGATATAGGATATGTTGCCTTTAGGCAACAGGTGCCCGGTCTAGACGATCATATGCTGCAAAGTGGCAATCAGATCGGCCTCCTCGGCAGGCTTGTCGCGGCGAATTCGGGCGATCCGGGGAAAGCGCATGGCCAGCCCCGATTTGTGGCGTCTGGATGCGTGGAGGGAATCGAACGCTACCTCCAGTACCAGACTTTTCTCGACCTCGCGTACGGGGCCGAACCGTTCGACCGTGCGGGTACGGACGAAATGGTCGAGCCACTTGAGCTCGTCGTCGGTGAAACCCGAATAGGCCTTGCCGACCGGCAGCAATTCACCGCCTTCGTCGGGCGGCGCGGTCCAGCATCCGAACGTATAGTCGGAATAATAGCTGGAGCGCTTGCCGTGGCCGCGCTGCGCATACATCATCACGCAATCTGCGGTGAGCGGATCGCGCTTCCATTTATACCACAGGCCGGCGCGCCTGCCTGCGACATAGGAGGCGTCACGGCGCTTGAGCATCATGCCTTCGATCGCCGCGTCTCTCGCGCCGCTGCGGATCGCTTCGAGCGCTTCAAAACTGTCCGCCTCGATCAGCGCCGAAAGATCGAACCTTTCGGCATCGAGGCCGGCGGCGAATGCCTCGAGGCGCTTGCGCCGATCGGTCCAGGCAAGGCAGCGGACATCGTCCCTGCCGTCGAACAATATGTCGTAGAGGCGAACAAAGGCGGGAAAATCGGCCTGCATCCTCGCCGAAACATTCTTGCGGCCCAGCCTTTGCTGGAGCGCGTTGAAGCTCGCCGCGCCCTCATGCTCGATCCCGCCCCCCTGCGCCTCGCCCTTCACCAGCAATTCACCGTCGAGCACACCAGGCGTCGCGAAGGCGGCCGCAACATCGGGGAAGCTCCCGGTGATGTCGTCGCCGGCGCGGCTATATAAACAGGTATGGCCGGCGACATGCACCAGCTGGACGCGTATGCCATCCCATTTCCATTCGGCCGCATATTCGGCGAGGTCGACGCGTATATCCTCAAGTGGATGGGCCAGCATGAACGGGCGAAAAACCGGCACGTCGGCCGGGGTCGGCCGCGCGCTTGAACCCTCGCCCCAGGCGAACAGCGCGCGATAGGGTGGACGCAGGCCGTGCCACACCTCTTCCACCTGATCGATATCGAGCTGGAACGCCTGCGCGAGCGCGGTCTTGGCGAGGCGGGCGGAAACGCCGACACGTAACTCGCCGGTTGCAAGCTTGAGCAAAGCGTAGCGGCCGGAGGCGTCGAGCTGGTCGAGCATTGCTGCCAGCGCTCGCGGCGCCTCGGTGCGGCCGAGCGTCCTCAGCCGCTCGATCACGGCGCCGAGCCGAAGCGTGCCATTGTCGACTTCGGGAGGCATATCGGGAGGCTTGGGCCACAGCAACGCGGCGGTCTCCGCAAGGTCGCCAACAAAATCGCGGCTCATCGCGAACAGCACCGGATCGACACGCTCATCGACCAGCGCCTTGATGGCGGACGCCTTGACACCGGGCAAATCCAGCGCGCCGGTCAGCGCGGCCATCGCCCAGCCACGATCCGGATCGGGCGTGGCGCGGATATAGTCGGCGATCAGCTTCAGCTTGGCGTTGCGCGAGCGGGTGTAGACGAGCCCGTCGAGCAGCTGCGAAAACTCACGCATGCGACCGTAACGACGAAGGGCGGCACATCGTGCCGCCCTTTGCTTTCCTGCCCGTGCAATTCCTTGTCAGGTGACGGCCCGTCCAGCCACCAGCGCGAGCACGAGAAAAATCACGAACAGCGCGATCGCGATATAGAAGAGAATCTTGGCTATATCGACGAAGGCTCCACCGATACCGCCGAAGCCAAGCGCGCCGAGGATGAGCCCGACGACCAGGAAAATGAGTGCCCATTTAAGCATGGTAGCTCCTTTCGTCGGCTAAACGGCGCTCGTGCCTTGCCGTTCCATTCAGGCTTTGCGGCTCGCTTCGAAAAGGAACCAGGCGCGCTCTTCGGCCTGATCGGTCCATTCATCGACGATCCCGCTCGTGGCATTATCCTTCGCCGCTTCGGCCAGCTCCTTTACCTTGCGGAAGCTTTCGACCAGCCTGAGATTGTCCTCCCGGAGCTCGCTCAGCATATCGGCCGCGCTGACGAAGGGCGCATCATTGTCCTTGATCGTCTGGTGCCGGGCAATGTCGCCGATCGAGCGCAAGGTGGTGTTACCGGTCTTGCGCACGCGCTCGGCGATCGCGTCGGTGATACCGTAAATCTGGGCGGCCTGATCGTCCATCAGCAGATGATAATCGCGAAAATGGGGGCCGGAGACGTGCCAGTGGAAATTCTTGGTCTT
>DATMIP010000097.1:0-6803 GCA_035554515.1 Sphingomonas sp.
GAGGGCACCGATGGCGCCGGTATAGGGTCCGCGCCGATCCTTCTCCACCTCTGCGATCACTTCCATCGCACGGAGTTTGGGTGCGCCGGTGATCGATCCGCACGGAAACAGGGCGAGCAATATATCGATCGCGTCGCGTCCGGGCAGAATTTGCGCCTCAACCTGCGACACCATCTGATGAACGGTCGGATAATGTTCGACCGTGAACAAGGCCGGCGTGACGACACTGCCGGGACGAGCCACGCGGGACAGATCGTTGCGGATCAGATCGACGATCATCAGATTTTCGGCGCGCTGCTTCGGGTCGGCCGCGAGCGCGGCGGCGAGGGCCTCGTCTTCGCGCGGATCCTCCGATCGCGCGGCGGTCCCCTTCATTGGGCGTGCCTCGATGCGGCTGCCGTCGGTGCGGAAGAATGTTTCGGGCGACAGCGACAAGAGCCAGTCGCGCCCGTCGTGAACGATCCCGCCCCAGCCGGCGCGCGCATTTGCTCGCAGCCGCGCATAGACTGCAAGCGGGTCTCCCAGCACCGCCACACTGGCGCGAAAGCTGAGATTGACCTGATAGATATCGCCAGCGGAAATCAGCCGTTCCACATCGGTAAAGGCGGCGTCGAACCAGGCGCGGGAGACCAGCGGCCTTGCGGCTCCTATCCAGGCCCCGGCTTCATCGGGCAACAAGGTTGCGAAAGCCGCAGCATCCAGCCGTTCTGCTTGCTCGAATAGGCCAAACCACAGGAGCGGACGGGCTTGCGCGGTCCCCCGGCCAAGCGCTTCCAGTTTCGCGTCGAAGGCATAGCCCGCCTCATACGCCATCCAGCCGGCTGCGTGCTTCCCGGCACTCACCGCCGCACGCACCTCGGCGAGCGCCGGAAGGACGTCCTCATGGCGCCGGACAGAGATTATCCGCTGCGGGTTTCGATAAAGCGTCCGGATTCCATCGGGCCGCGCATCATCGAGCAAAACAAAGGGCGTGCCGGCAGAGAGCATCGCGGGCGCTGTGCCCGCTTGCGGCCACCACCGCAATTGCGATGGTCGCCATGCGCATCGTCAACGCATTGCGTTCAACATCGCAATATTATGCCAGACGACCGGGACGATCTCGCGCGCGGTACGGCGAAGCGCCCGATTGTCTCCACTGCCGGCGTAGTCCTGATGAAATCCTGCGATTGGTTCGGTCCGGCTTGCCCCTCACCGGTCATGCCGCCATCTAGTGGGCATGGCTTCCTCGCCCCCGCTCCGCGCCGCAATCCTGCCGGTCACGCCTTTCCAGCAGAATTGCACCCTGATCTGGTGCACGCAGACCATGCGCGGCGCCTTCATTGATGTGGGCGGTGAACTCCCTCGCCTGAAGGCCGCCGCCGCCGAGGCGGGCGTCACGATCGAGAAGCTGCTCGTGACCCACGGCCATGCCGATCATTGCGGCGGCACTGCCGTCCTGGCGAAGGAATTGGGCGTGCCGATCGAGGGCCCGCACGAGGAAGACCGATTCTGGATTGCGGGCCTCAAGGAAGATGGGCCGCGCTTCGGCATTGAGGCTTTCCCGTTCGAGCCGGATCGCTGGCTGGTCAACGGCGATAAGGTCACCGTCGGCAATCTCGTGCTCGACGTCTATCACTGCCCCGGCCACACGCCGGGCCATGTCATATTCCACCACGCTCCATCCAAACTGGCGCAGGTTGGCGACGTGATTTTTCAGGGGTCGATCGGGCGAACCGATTTTCCCCGCGGGAACCACGCCGACCTGATCGAATCGATCACGGGTAGATTATGGCCGCTGGGCGACGACACAGCCTTCATCTGCGGCCATGGGCCGATGTCCAGCTTCGGGCATGAGCGCCGGAGCAATCCCTTCGTCGCCGACGAGGTCCTGGCGGCCGGCTGACGCGGCCGATCCCCCGGCGGGCTTCAGATGCCGAGGACGGCGTAGGGCAGGTAGATTGCGTAGGCCGCGAGCGCCAACGTCACCACGATCGTCACCCCGATACCCACGCCGCGCATCCAGTTGAGGCCCGGTCGATCCAACCCGAAGACGTGGACGATGCGGCCAAGGAGATAGGCGATCCCCGCCGCCCACAACCACGTTTTCGATCCAATGGCATGTTCAAGCAGTGCCAGCAGGATCAGCACGAACAAAGTATATTCGACGAAATTCGCCTGCGCGCGCATTTTCGCGAGCATCGTCGGGTCGTCACCCGATCCGAGAAAGATTTTCTTGGCCGCGCGCACGCGCGCGCAGCGGAGGCCCAGCCAGATGTTGAGAATGGCGGCCGCAGCGGAAATCGTCAGCGTGATTGGTAACAGCATCTCTCTCTCCCTGTTTCGTCGAGGGTGACACGCGTCACCCGTCCGGGCAATGCGGCGGACGATTTGCCCCCACCCTCTTGCGGCGCAGGCCGAAATCGCTATAGGGCAGCGCCTTCGCGACGCGCCCAGCCGGAGGCCCGCGGCTCTAGAGCCGCACTGGCCATCGGCGAAGCGCGTCCTATCGTTTTACAGACACTTCGTCTTACAAAGTGGAATAGGTGCCGAGATGGCAGTCCCCAAGAGAAAAACCTCGCCGTCGCGGCGGAACATGCGTCGCAGCCATCATGCGCTGAGCGCCGAATCGTTCCAGGAATGCCCGAACTGCGGCGAGCTCAAGCAGCCCCACAATCTGTGCGGTCATTGCGGGCATTATAACGGTCGCGAGATTCTGCCGGTCGGCAACTGATCGACGGAGTGGCGGGGGTTTGAACGTGGGTCCCTGTCTCGCAATCGATGCGATGGGGGGCGACGGTGGTCCGGCGATCGCGATCGCCGGCGTTGCACTGGCCTTGTCGCGCTATCCTGATATGCGTTTCACTCTCTTCGGAGATGAAACCGCCTTGCGCGCGGAGGCCGCGCGTCACCGCGAATTTGCCGATCATGTATCGATCGCGCATGCGGCCGACATCATCACCGGCGAGGATAAGCCGAGCCAGGCGATCCGCCGCGCCAAGACAAGCTCGATGGGCATGGCGATCGCGGCGGTCAAGGACGGCCGCGCCGATGCCGCCATCTCGGCGGGGAATACCGGCGCGCTGATGGCGATGGCCAAGATCGCGCTGCGAACCATCCCCGGCATTGACCGGCCCGCTCTGGCCGCTTTGCTGCCGACGCTCGGCGCGCACGATCTGGTGATGCTCGATCTCGGCGCCAATACCGAATGCTCGGCGCGCAACCTTTTCGAATTCGCCGTGATGGGCGCGGCCTATGCGCGCATATTGCACGAGACCGAACAGCCGACGGTGCGGCTGCTCAACATCGGAACCGAAGAGCTGAAGGGCACCGATACGTTGCGCGAGGCCGCGGCGATGCTGCGTGCGGCGCAGCACCTGCCCCTGCGCTTCGACGGCTTCATCGAGGCAAGCGGGCTTGGCCGCGGCGAAACCGACGTAATCGTCTCGGACGGTTTCTCGGGGAATATCGCGCTCAAGACGGCCGAGGGCACCGCGCGCTTCATTGGCGATCTTCTGCGCCGTTCGTTCAAGAGTTCGCTGCGCTCGAAATTCGGCTTCATGCTGTCCAAGCCCGCCATCACGCTGCTGCGCAAGGGCCTCGATCCGAACCTGCGCAACGGCGCCGTCTTCCTCGGCCTGAACGGCACCGTGGTGAAGAGCCATGGCAGCACCTCGATCGAGGGATTCGCCAACGCGATCGATGTTGCGACGAAGCTGGCGCGCGGACGCATAACCGACCGCATCACCGAAAATCTCGCACGCATTCGCGCGCCGCGGACCGCGGAGGCATGACGAGCGGAATGCCTGTCCGCCGTGCGACGATCGCCGGGACGGGCTCGGCGCTGCCGCCACGCCGCGTCAGCAATGACGAACTGGCCCGGACCGTCGATACGTCCGACGAGTGGATCGTGGCGCGGACGGGAATTCGCGCCCGCCATATCGCCGGCGAAGGCGAGACGACGGCCACGCTCGCGACCGAGGCCGCTTTCAAGGCGCTCGATGCCGCTGGCCTGGCGCCGGGCGAGATCGACCTGATCATCCTAGCCACGGCCACACCCGACCAGACGTTTCCGGCGACCGCGACCAAGGTGCAGGACGCGCTCGGCATCATCGATTGCGTGGCGTTCGACGTGGCGGCGGTCTGTTCGGGCTTTCTCTACGCGCTCACGGTGGCCGACAGCATGATCCGCGGCGGTGGCAGCACCAATGCGCTCGTCATCGGTGCCGAAACGTTCAGCCGCATTCTGGATTGGGACGATCGCGCGACCTGCGTTCTGTTCGGGGACGGCGCCGGCGCTGTGGTGCTCACCGCGCAGGACGGCATTGGTGAAACGAGCGATCGCGGCGTGCTGGCGACGGCGCTGCACGCCGATGGGCGGCATAACCAGCTGCTTTACGTCGACGGAGGTCCATCCACCACCGGAACGGTGGGCAAGCTGCGCATGCGGGGTTCGGAGGTTTTTCGCCATGCGGTCGTCAATCTGGCCGCGGTGCTGGAGGAGGCCCTGGCCAAAGCCGGGCTCACGGTGGCCGACGTTAACTGGGTCGTGCCGCATCAGGCGAACCGCCGAATCCTGGACGCCACCGCCCGCAAGCTGGGCCTGTCGCCCGACCGAGTCGTGATCACCGTCGACGAACACGCCAATACATCCGCCGCGTCGGTCCCTCTGGCGCTCGACGTCGCGGTGCGCGACGGGCGCATCAAGCGGGGCGACCTTATCGTGTTGGAGGCGATGGGTGGCGGTTTTACCTGGGGTGCCGCCGTCGCCCGCTACTAATAAATTGCAAAGACTTGTTTTATGAGGCCATCCGGCGCTAAGATTTGACCTTTCAAGGGGCGGCTTGGGGGGAAAATATGGCCGAAGCTGACATGATGACAGCGGATACTTTGACCCGTGCGGATCTTGCCGAAGTTCTGCACGGCGAAATCGGTCTGCCGCGATCGCAATGCGCCAGTCTGGTGGAACAGGTGATAAAGCATATGTGCGAGGCGCTTGCACATGGCGAGAACGTCAAGATTTCCGGCTTCGGGACCTTCGTGCTGCGCGACAAGGCCGAGCGCGTCGGCCGCAATCCAAAATCGGGCGTCGAAGTGCCGATCGCGCCGCGCCGCGTGCTGACGTTCCGCGCCAGCCAGACGCTGCGCGACCGCATCGTTCGCGCGGGTTGAGGTGAGCGAGCCTTCTGCCAAGGCGGAAGGTGCGTTTCGCACGATCAGCGAACTGGCGACCGAGCTAGGTCTTCCACAGCATATCCTGCGTTACTGGGAGACCCGTTTCCCCCAGCTGCGCCCGCTGCAGCGGGCCGGCAACCGCCGTTATTATCGTCCCGCCGATGTCGCGCTCGCGCGGCGCATCGACCATCTGCTCAATCATGAGGGCTACACGATGCGCGGGGTCCAGAAATTGCTGACGCAGACGGATCCTGAGCTGCTGGCGGAAACATCCGGCCTCTCGTCGCATGGCGCCGGCGGCGTGGAAGCATTGATCGCGATACGCGACGCGCTGGTCGCTGCGTTGGCCGCCGACCACCACGCGCTCCGTTAGGAGCCTAACCGGCGGGGCGGCGGCGATCAGCGCGCCCATTGCGCCAGCCAGTCGGCGAGCGCCTGCGGTGTCATGCTGCGCGCATCGGCAAGCGCGGCGTCGCGCCCCGCATTGATCAGCCGGTCGCTTCGCGGATCGACGATCAGGATAGCCGGCACGCCTTCCAGGCGTTCGGTTATGCCGTAACGCGCCGGAATTGCGAGGTTCCTGTCGAATCGGCCCACATCGACCGTGACGACTTCGAAATGGCGGCGGACGAACGCGCCAACCTCGGGCAGATCCATCGTGCCGGCGAGAATGCGGCAATGAGACACCAATTGCCGCCGAGGTCGATCAGCAGCAGCTTATGCCTTGCCCTCGCTCTCGATCGGGCGCGGTCGACCGCGGCTCGGGCATCGCCTGCCTCGTCATAGGGAAGCGGCAGCGGCTTGGCGAGTTGCTCGAAGCTCTGCACGCTGACATGGGGCGCGGGCCGTGCGGCCACGGCGGGCATGGCCGCGACGAGAGCGATCGTGGCAAGAAGGCGCATCCGAATCTCCTATGTCGGAGTAGGAATATAGCGCGCGTCTCTTTCCGTCCAAACAATCTCCCGCAGGCCGATTGTTTGCTGCGAAGCGCCGTGTTTCCGCGACAAGGCCCTGACGGGACCTGGAGCGATTTCCAGACTAACCGGGTGGAATCACCCGGCGCCTCGGACATCGCGGCGAAACAAATATATAGAATTTGATGACTTTCGTCGTACCGGATTTGTCATCGCGAGGAGCGATGCGACGCGGCGATCCGGTCCTGCTCGGGACTAGATTGCTTCGCTCCGCTCGCAATGCCGATTATCGGAGCGAGAACTGCCCTGATCATTGCCAGGCAAGAAAAAGGCCTGGCCGCGAGGCCGCGGCCAGGCCCATTTCCGATCGTCGCGCTATCAGCTGATCGGCGACAGATTCACAGCGGCATATTTGCCGCGACGATCGACCTCGAGCTCGAACTCGAGTCGGTCGCCTTCGTTGAGCGTCGGCATTCCGGCACGCTCGACCGCCGAGATGTGCACGAAGGCGTCGGCCCCACCACCCTCAGGCGCGATGAACCCATAGCCCTTGGCGGCGTTGAACCACTTCACTGTTCCGGTATTCAAGGAGGTGACCTCATGTCGAAGAGCACGCCGGGCGACATGCCAAGCGTGAGACAGTCCAACGTTTTCTTGGTGAGCGACGGGCGGCGCCAACTTGCGCAGCAGCGACCGCAACGAGCCAACGTCAGGAACTGACTGCCGCTTACATAGGCG
>DATMIP010000098.1:0-7041 GCA_035554515.1 Sphingomonas sp.
ACTACGCCCTCTATTGCGAGCGCAATCTCGTCGAGCGCTTCTTCCTCAAGATAAAACACTTCCGACGCATCGCCACCCGCTACGAGCAGACCACCAGGGCCTTCGTTTCTATCCTCTACCTCGTCAGTGCCTTCCTCTGGATAAAATGAATGTCAACGCGCTCTAGTACCCAGCGATTGCAATAAGTTCCGTTGCCTTGGTACGGCCAAGAAGGGAGCAAGGTCGCCGCCATCGCTCGGAAGCCATGCGCCGTCATCTCTTCCTGGCTGTACCCGAGCCGCCTCAGCGCCGCGTTGACGGTGTTCTCGGACATGCACTGCTTCGGTGAGCGGAAAGAGGGGAAGAGAAATCGTCCATCGCCCGTCAAAGCGTGGAGCTCTTTGAGCATATCGAGCACCTGATGCGAGAGCGGCACCCGATGCGGCCGCCGCATCTTCATCTTCTCTGCCGAGAGCGACCAAACTGCTCCCTGCGTATCGAACTCCGTCCATTCAGCACTGCGCAGTTCGCCCGGTCGCACGAACAGATGCGGTGACAGCCGAAGCGCGATGGCAGTGATCTCGTGACCGGTATAGCCTTCGATCGCGCGAAGGAGGCCGCCAGCCTCTTTCGGCGTCGTGATGGCCGCTAGGTGCTGGACCTTCGGCGTGATGAGGGCGCCGCGCAGGTCGGCCGCGACGTCGCGATCGGCTCGTGCGGTCGCGATACCGTATCGGAATACCCGGCTGAGCACGCTGCGCATTCGCCGAGCACTCTCGTAGCGCCCAGTCGCCTCGACCTTGCGCAGGACGGCTAGCACCTCCTGTGGCGTGATCTTCGAGATCGGGAGAGTGCCAATCATCGGATAGGCCATACCAAGCAGCCAGCGAATCTTGTCGAGCGTGATCGGCGCGCGACCTTCCCGTTCGTTTTTGGCGACCCATTCCTCGGCTATGGTCTTGAACGTGTTGTCCGCAGCCACCTTGCGCGCGAGGGTTTCGATCCGCTTCACGGCAGCGGGATCGAGGCCGGCGGCGATTTGCTCCCGCGCCTTGTCGCGCTGCTGCCGTGCCGCGGCGATTCCTACTTCGGGCCAGGCGCCGAAATAGAGCGTCTTCTGCCGGCCGAGGTGCCGGTAGTTCATGCGCCACAGCTTCGCGCCGTTCGGCTGGATAAAAAGATACAGCCCGTCGGAATCGGCCAGTTTGTAGGCCTTGTCCCGGGGCTTGGCGTTGGTGATCTGGATGAGATTCAGTGCCATGATGGTGCCAGCTCCAAAGGGCTCGCCGGAACCATCAAAAACACCATCAAAATTGATGGTATGCCGATGGTTCCGGGTGGATGAACCCGGATTCCATTCGGCGATTCTCTCTGAAAAAATACTGGAAAACCAGCCGCTTGCTGGACGATTCCGGACGTTTCCGGAAAGGTCTCTGGTGCCCAGAAGAGGACTCGAACCTCCACGCCCTTGCGAGCGCCAGCACCTGAAGCTGGTGCGTCTACCAATTCCGCCATCTGGGCACGGGGTAGGGCGCGCGCTTTAGGAGGCGGGCTCGCGGCTTGTCAACCGAAGTCGGTGCGATTGGCAGGCCGGTTCCGACGCTTGCATGGGGGCTGGCGCGAGGGCATTGGCAAGATCTGATCCGCGTTCTTGGGATTTGGCGATGAACGAGCTGGTTACGGTATTCGGCGGTGGGGGTTTCCTGGGCCGCTACGTCGTGCAGGAGTTGCTGCGCAGCGGCGCTCGCGTGCGTATTGCCGGGCGCGAGCCGCTCGACGCGCACTTTCTGAAGCCATTGTCCGCGCTTGGCCAGGCCCAGTCCGTGCGCGCTGATATCACGCGACCCGAAACGCTTGGACCTGCCGTCCAGGGAGCGGGCGCTGTCATAAACCTCGTCGGCATCCTCGATGGCAAATTCGACGCGGTGCACGTCGACGGCGCCCGGAATGCCGCGCGCGCAGCTGCATCCGCGGGCGCGGGCCGCTTCGTGCAGGTTTCCGCGATTGGAGCTGCTCCCCAGGCTGCTTCGGCTTACAGCCGCACCAAGGGGTTGGGCGAGCAAGCCGTGCGTGACGCTTTCCCGGCGGCGGCGATCGTGCGTCCGTCGATCCTGTTCGGGCCGGAGGATGGCTTTGTGAACAGGTTCGCCGCGATGATCGCGCTCGCGCCGGTGGTCCCTGTGGTGCGGCCCGGCGTTCGCTTGCAACCGGTCTGGGTCGTCGATGCGGCGCGTGCAATTGCCAGGTTGGCGCTGTCGCCAGTCGCGGCGGCGGAGATATTCGAACTTGGCGGCCCGCAGATATTGACGATGATCGAGCTGTATCGCTGGATCGGCGAGGCGATCGCACGCGAACCGAAATATTTTCCTCTGCCGGATGTGGTGGCGGCCGCGATCGCCCGTCTGGGTTGGCTTCCCGGTACGCCGATCACATGGGATCAATGGCTGACGCTTCAGGAGGACAATGTCGTCCACGCCGGCGCCAAGGGCTTTGCCGAGATCGGCATCGACCCGGCGCCGCTTGCGGCCGTCGCGCCGGCCTGGCTGGTGCGCTACCGCCGCCACGGTCGCTTCAGTCTCAACGCCGCATAGGATATCCACATTGACGATCGTAGCGCCGATCCTCCTCGGCATCGTCGAGGGGCTGACCGAATTCCTGCCCGTCTCCTCGACCGGGCACCTCATCCTCGCGACCAAGCTGCTCGGTTATGACGCCGCGAAGTGGGAGGTGTTCAACATCGTCATCCAGCTCGGCGCGATCCTGGCGGTGGTCGTGCTCTATTGGCGGACCTTCTGGGCAGTGCTGCACGGATTGGTCCGTCGCGACGCGGCCTCGATCCGGTTCGTGCGCAACATTCTGGTCGCGTTCATCCCCGCGGGCGTGATCGGGCTCGCGCTCCACAAGAAGATCGAGGCGTTGCTCGGCAATGCCGAAGTGGTTGCTGTCGCGCTGATCGTCGGCGGCGTCGCGATCCTGTTGATCGAGCGGTTCGCCAAGCGACAGACCGTTGCGGGGGTTGCCGATGTCCCGCTGTCGACGACGATCGGCATCGGCCTCATCCAGTGTCTCGCGATGATCCCGGGCGTCAGCCGGTCAGGCGCGACGATCATGGGCGCGCTGAGTCTTGGGGTTGAACGGCGCACCGCGGCGGAGTTCAGCTTCTTCCTTGCAATCCCGACGATGCTCGGTGCGACGGTCATCGAGCTTGCCAAGAATCGCCACGAATTGTCTGCGCCGGGCGCGGTTGGTTTGGGCACGATCGCTATCGGCTTCGTCGTGTCGTTCGTCGTCGCGATGCTCGTCATCCGCGCATTCGTTTCGATCGTCACCCGGCACGGCTTCGCACCCTTCGCCTGGTACCGAATCGTTGCCGGCGCGGTTGCCTTGCTATGGCTGCTGAAGGCATGAGGCCGAAACGGAACTAAATATTGAACGAATATTGCGTGCCACCGCATAAAAAGCCCAACGCACCCCGAAAATAGGACAGATATGCTGTCTTATTGCTCATTTTGCGCGTGACTCGGCCCTGTCATTCCATCATTGGGACGATGGAGATCACGCACATGGCTGGTATGTTGTCCTTCCCGTCCGTCGGACAGGATTATCCCGAGAAGCGCGCGGCGGGGGATCGCGCGGGTGATTTTGCGGAAATTTCGCGGGCCTATGCGGTCGCGAAGGCGGAGGAGCAATCGTCGCGCTGCTCGCAATGCGGCGTACCTTATTGCTCGACCCATTGCCCGCTCCATAACCACATTCCGGATTGGCTGCGGCTTACGGCCGAGGGCCGGCTGCGCGAGGCCTATGAGCTCAGCAACGCTACCTCGACCATGCCCGAGATTTGCGGCCGGATCTGCCCGCAGGACCGGCTGTGCGAGGGCAATTGCGTCATCGAATTTTCGGGTCATGGCGCGGTCACGATCGGGTCGGTCGAGAAGTTCATCACCGACACCGCGTGGGAAGAAGGCTGGGTCGAGCCGCTGACGCCCGGCCCGGCGCGCGGCCAGTCGGTGGGCGTGATCGGTGCGGGGCCCGCGGGGTTGACGGTTGCCGATCTGATGCGCGCGCGCGGCTATGAGGTGCATGTCTATGACCGGCATGATCGGATGGGCGGGCTGCTCACCTATGGCATTCCCGGCTTCAAGCTGGAGAAGCATATCGTCATGCGTCGGGTCGATCGGCTTGCCGACGGCGGGGTCGTCTTCCATCCCGGCTTCGAAGTCGGCCGTGACGCCACGCTTGAGGAACTGCGTGCGCGCCACGACGCGATCGTGGTCGCCACGGGGGTCTACAAGCCGCGCGCGATCAAGGCGCCCGGGGTCGGCGCACCCGGCATCGTGGAATCGCTCGATTACCTGACTGCATCGAACCGCAAGGGCTTCGGCGACGAGGTCGCGGCGTTTGACGACGGTACGCTCAACGCGCTCGGCAAGAATGTCGTGGTCGTCGGTGGCGGCGACACCGCGATGGATTGCGTGCGCACGGCGGTCCGCCAGGGCGCGGCATCGGTGCGCTGCCTCTATCGCCGCGACCGCGCCAACATGCCGGGCTCGCAGCGCGAGGTGAAGAATGCCGAGGAGGAGGGCGTGGAGTTCGTCTGGCTCTCCGCGCCCGAAGCCTTCCACGGTACCGATACGGTATCCGGGGTGCAGGTCGCCAAGATGCGGCTGGGCGAGCCCGACGCTTCGGGCCGCCGCGCGCCCGAGCTGGATCCGGGCAGCGAGTTCAAGCTCGAGGCCGATCTGGTGATCAAGGCATTGGGCTTCGATCCCGAGGAATTGCCGCGGCTGTTCGATGCGCCCGAATTGTCGGTGACGCGCTGGGGTACGGTACGCGTCGATCATAAGACGATGATGACCAGCCTCGACGGCGTGTTCGCCGCCGGCGACATCGTGCGCGGCGCAAGCCTGGTCGTGTGGGCCGTGCGCGACGGCCGCGACGTCAGCGAGCGCATGCACGAATGGCTCAAGGTGAAGGCGAAGGCCGAGAGGGTGGCGGCGTGATCGGCGCGCTTCTCCTGCTGTTCGCATCGGTCGATCAGGCGAGATCGCCCGGGATCAGCGTCGGGGGATCCGCGTCGACGGCATTTGCCGCGCCAGAGCCGGCCGCGCCCGCGACCCGCGAATTGTGGAAAATGGATACGATCGTGTTGCTGCCGCCGTCCGACCTGGCGTCGTTGCGGGCGCTGACCGACGATCACACGATGGACGCGGTCGCCGCCCATCTCGGCAAGATGGGCGTCAAATACCTGCGCGGCCCGACCAAATTCTATCCTGCCCTCTTTCCTGCGGAGCTGATCAAGGCCGTTCGCGCGCTGCCCGCGCACGAGCCCTTCGTGCTGCCGAACATCAGCGCGATCTTCATCTACGACGTCGTTTCGATTTCGCAGGAGGACGTTCCACCAACTCCGGCCGCTGCGCCGGGGCAATGATGCGGATGGATATAATCCATGACTGACATGCCCACCCCGTTGTCCGCCGAGCACGAGCGCATCGCCCGCGAGGGCATGTACCGCCCCGAATTTGAGGGCGATGCCTGCGGCGTCGGGCTGGTCGCCGCGACCGACGGCAAGGCGTCGCGGCGCGTCGTCACGGCGGCGATCGATGCGTTGAAGGCGGTGTGGCATCGCGGCGCGGTGGATGCCGACGGCAAGACCGGTGACGGCGCGGGGATTCATGTCGATCTGCCGGCGCGCTTCTTCGACGATGCGATCGAGAGCGCCGGGCATCGCCCGCGCCCGAACCGGCTTGCCGTGGGGATGATCTTCCTGCCGCGCACCGATCTGGGCGCGCAGGAGACGTGCCGCACGATCATCGAGAGCGAGATTATCGATTTCGGCTATACGATCTATGGCTGGCGCCAGGTGCCGGTCGACGTGTCGTGCATCGGCGACAAGGCGATGCTCACGCGTCCCGAGATCGAGCAGATCATGATCGCCGGGCCGATGCCCGACGACGAGAGCGCCGCCGAGTTCGAGAAGAAGCTGTACCTCGTGCGCCGGCGGATCGAGAAGAAGCTGGTCGAGGCGCAGATCCAGGGCTGCTATATCTGCTCGCTCTCGTGCCGATCGATCATCTACAAGGGCCTGTTCCTCGCCGAGGAATTGTCGGTCTTTTATCCCGACCTCAAGGATGAGCGCTTCGTCAGCCGCGTCGCGATCTTCCACCAGCGTTATTCGACCAACACCTTCCCGCAATGGTGGCTGGCGCAGCCGTTCCGTTGCCTCGCGCACAATGGCGAGATCAACACGATCCGCGGCAACAAGAACTGGATGAAGAGCCACGAAATCAAGATGGCGAGCCTCGCCTTCGGGATGCATTCCGAAGACGTGAAGCCGGTCATCCCGGCGGGCGCGTCCGATACGGCGGCGCTGGATGCCGTGTTCGAGACGATCTGCCGTTCGGGCCGCGACGCGCCGACGGCCAAGCTGATGCTCGTGCCCGAGGCGTGGCAGGACAGCGATCTGCCCCAGCCGGTTACCGACATGTACAATTATTTCGCGAGCGTGATGGAGCCGTGGGATGGCCCCGCCGCGCTGGCGATGACCGACGGGCGCTGGGTCGTGGCCGGCGTCGACCGCAACGCGCTGCGTCCGCTGCGCACGCTCAGGACCGCCGACAATCTGCTGATCGTCGGGTCCGAAGCGGGCATGGTGGTCGTGCCTGAAAGTTCGGCGGTGGCGAAGGGCCGCATGGGCCCGGGCCAGATGATCGCGGTCGACCTGGAAGAAGGGCGTTTCTACGAGGATGCCGAGATCAAGGCGCGCATCGCCGCCGAGGCCCCTTATGGCGAATGGGTCGCGGGTTTCCGCACGATGGCCGATCTGCCCAAGCCGGCCGAAGAGGCGCTGCCCGGATGGAGCCGCGCCGAGCTGATCCGCCGCCAGATTGCGGCGGGCCAGACGATGGAAGATATGGAGCTGATCCTCGCGCCCCAGATCGAACAGGGCAAGGAAGCGATCGGTTCGATGGGCGACGATACGCCGCTCGCGGTGATATCCGACAAGCCACGGCTGATCAGCCACTTCTTCCGGCAGAATTTCAGCCAGGTCACCAACCCGCCGAT
>DATMIP010000099.1:0-5048 GCA_035554515.1 Sphingomonas sp.
CACCAAGTCGCGCGAATGCAGGATCGGGAGCCCCGGGACATTCGAAAACGACGAGGCGGTAAGGTAATAGTCGTTGCCGACGCGCAGCACGTCCGGATCTGAATAGTCTCCGGCCAGAACTGGATTGCGGTAGGTGCCGTCCCCCTGGTCGGACAGCCAGGGGGACGGCGGCATCGTCTGCGCGCACAGGAGGAGGCCCGCGGCCGCCAATATCATGCGGGCTGCCGATCGGCTGGCGAAATTCCTTGAACGGATCATCAACCCCTCCCCATCCGGCCTTTTCGTTGGCTTTCACCCGATGCCAGCTCTATTCGGTGACCGTACAGATATCGTTATCAGTTGGCGCCAGCAAGGGTGCCGGGGAGGGTGCATTGGAGTGCAACCGAATTTTCGCCGCGGTTGAGGCCGGAGGCACGAAGTTTGTTTGCGGTATTGGCTCGTTCGCGGAAGGCTCTTTGGAGCAAGTGCGCGTCCCGACCGGTGAGCCGCGGGCAACGATCGCCGAGGTTATGCGGTTTTTCCGGTCGCAGAGCCTGCGCCATGGCAAGATCGCCGGCCTGGGGATCGGGAGCTTCGGACCGTTGGATCTCGATCCGTCGTCGCCCGCATTCGGTGCGCTGACGACAACGCCCAAGACCGGATGGAGCGGTGTGAACCTGCTGCGGGAGATCGCAGATCCGCTCGGCGTCGCCGCGGCCATAAACACCGACGTCAATGTCGCCGCCTTGGCGGAGGCTCGCTGTGCCTTCGGACACGGTCCAGGCCTGCTCGCGTACGTCACCGTCGGCACGGGGATCGGTGTCGGGTTTGCCGAAAATGGACGAATTTGGCGGCGCAAAGCGCAGCCGGAAGCCGGTCATATGCGCCTTCGCCGCCTCCCGCAGCACACCGGCTTTGACGGCATCTGTCCCTACCATGGCGACTGTCTGGAGGGGCTTGCCAGCGGACCAGCCATCAGCGCGGCGTGGGGTAGCTCGCTGGATCGGCTTCCCTCCGATCACGCCGCCTGGGAAGTGGAGGCCAATTATTTGGCGCAACTGTGCGTCACGCTCCTGTTGGCGGTTTCCCCGGACCAGATCGTCATTGGCGGCGGCGTATTCAGCCAGCACACCCTCTATGGGGCCGTGCGGGAGCGCACGCTCGACATGTTGGGCGGTTATCGCGCCGATCTCACGTCGCTGAGCGACCTGTCGAAGGTCATCCGCGCGCCGGCAAGCGCAATACCGCCAGGGCTCGCGGGGGCTTATCTGTTGGCGGAAGCGGTGGCGTAACCTCTTGTGACAGGGCAATTGTATGAACGATATCCGTTCAACCCGAGGTAACAGAGCAAAGTTGACTTCTCCTAGTTATTGAGACAATTCGGGTAACGATACCAGTAAGAATCCGAGTCAGACACCGATTGGGAGGAGAGGATGAAACGGGTTTTTGCGAATGCAGCGTTTCTGTGCATCACGGCGGTTGTGCCGGCCATGGCGCAAACGATTCCAAATGCCGATAATCCTGGGTCGTCCCCGAAGCTCGCCCTCGACCGCCCTTGGTGAGAAAGATGATGAAGCGCTTGATTGCACTGGCTCTGCTTGGCCTTGTCGGCATCGTCAGTCTGGCGATCCCGCGCAGTGCCCCCGCCCAGACGCCGGATAGACTGCGTGTCTATGATGTCCCGCGCGAGCTGCTCTACTCGGCTCATAACGATGATTATACCGTGCGGGTGCGTACGCCCGGCAGCGCGTGGCGCAGTCTCTATGAATACCGCATTCGGGTCGATGCGGACACGTTGCAGAATGCGACCCTCGTCTATTTCGATTTTGCGGGAAAAGTCGAGATCGAAGTCGAGAAGAACAACGGCAACTTCGCGAAAGCCGATCTTTTGCCGGCCCGCCCCGGTATCCGTATGGTGCGAACCGGCCAGCTTCTGCGCATTACACTTGATCGCCCGGAGCGATTTTCGATCCAGTTCGACGATGATCGGCTGCACAATCTGCACATCCTCGCGGGCGCGGTGGCCGTCGATAAGCCTGCGGACGATCATGCCATCTATTTTGGGCCAGGGCTTCACGTACCCCCCGCGGGAAGCGACCGCTTTCCGGTGAAATCCGGCGACCGCATTTACCTCGCCGGGGGTGCTGTCTTGCGCGGCAGCTTCGCGCTGGGCCATGTTCGCGACGTGAAGATCAGCGGCCGGGGGCTGCTCTACAATCCGGGCAGCGCGATCGATCTCGACGGCGCCAGCAATGTCGAGATCCGCGATCTGATCGTCGTCAATGACGAGGTACATGACGCGGCCCGGGTGATGAATATCCGCAATTCCGAGAATGTCTTCGTCGGGGAAATCAGCGGCTTCACTTCCGGCAGATGGTCGGACGGAATCAACATTTCGACCTCGCGGCACGTCAAGGTCGACGGCGGGTATTTGCGTGTCTCCGACGACGGCGTCGTAGTCTATGCGGTGACGGATTGTCCGATCTGCGGTAGCCGGCCGATCCCGTCCGTGGGACCGCCGGGTGCCGTGGCACCCGCCGACACTTTCGACATCAAGGTGCGGAACCTAACGATCTGGAACGACGTGGCCCATGCTCTTTTCATCTCGCACTTTGGGGATCCGAACGCGCCGCGAACCATCAGCGACAT
This sequence comes from Sphingomonas sp., assembly GCA_035554515.1. Classification (GTDB taxonomy): domain Bacteria; phylum Pseudomonadota; class Alphaproteobacteria; order Sphingomonadales; family Sphingomonadaceae; genus Sphingomonas_I. The sequence goes on from DATMIP010000099.1 coordinate 2,629, forward strand.
CTCCTTCGAGAAGATCGATGTCGTCAATTTCGACGAGGACGACCCCATGTGGGACGGCGTCATGGCGATCTATTCAGGTAACGCGACGTTGATCAAGAAAGTGTCGTTTTCCGATATCGCTGTTGAGCGCATCGAAGAGGGTCGACTTTTCAATTTCGTGGCCGGCCGGTCGATGCAGACGATTCTCAGCGCGCAGGCCAACAAGGCCCCGGGCCGCGGCATCGAGAGCCTCTCGCTGCGTAACATCACCTACACGGGCGCCGGAATGCCGAGCCGATCCGTCTTCAGGGGACTGGCGGCGGGGACGGAGATCAAAGGAGTGCGCATCGAAAACCTGCGCGTCGGTGGTCGCCGAATCCTTTCGCGTGAGGCCGCGGGGATCGACGTCGGACCATGGGTGAGCGGCTTTTCGCTGCGCTAGATCGACTGACGGCTGGATTTTGGAAGGGACCGATCATGAAGCCGACGTCGCCTCTTGCCGTGCTCGCACCTTCGCCGCCGTCGCTCTGGCGCCTTGAGTTGATGCCGCTGCGCCCGCCTCCGATACCGAAAACGATGGAGTAATCGATGTTCGACCGCACTTACTATGCCACGCACCCCGACATGATGGAGTGCGTCTCCAATGAGGAACTGCGCGATCGCTATCTGATCCAGGGCCTGTTCCGCGAGGGCGAGTGCGTGCTCAACTACACGCATGCCGACCGTTTCGTGATCGGCGGCGTCGCGGTGGGCGGCGCCCCGGTCAAGCTCCCCGCACAGATCGCGCCGCCCTCGGCCGCGGGCCATCCCTTCCTTGAACGCCGCGAGCTCGCTGTGGTCAATATCGGCGAGGCGACCGGCACTGTCATGGTCGACGGCGAGGAATTCACGCTGGGCAAAAAGGATTGCCTGTACGTCACGATGGGCGCAACCGATGTCGAATTCTCCGGGCAAGGCGCGCGTTTCTACCTCGCCTCGTGCCCGGCGCATAAAGCCTTCCAGACCCGCAAGCTCGGCATCGCCGACGCTAATGCGCTGGAGCGTGGCAGCCTCGCTGAATCGAACGAGCGCACGATCTTTCAGCTCGTCATTCCCGGTGTGTGCGATTCCGCCCAACTGGTGATGGGCCTGACCGTGCTTAAGCCGGGCAGCGTGTGGAACACGATGCCGCCGCACATCCATGAGCGCCGCAGCGAGATCTATTTCTATTTCGAACTCGGCAATCTCGACACCGACCGCGTGATGCACTTCATGGGCGAGGGCGAGGCGACCCGCCACATCGTGATGCAGAATGAGGAAGCGGTGATCAGCCCGCCCTGGTCGATCCATATGGGCGCGGGCACCAAGGCCTATGCCTTCATCTGGGCGATGGCCGGCGAGAACCAGGACTATACCGACATGAATGTCCTCGACATCTGCCAGTTAGCCTGATGGGCGGGCTGTTTGATCTGTCTGGCAAGGTCGCGGTCGTGACCGGCGCCAATACCGGCATCGGCCACGCGATCGCGCTGGCGCTGGCCGAAGCGGGCGCCGACATCGCCGCGGTCGGGCGCACCCCGGCCGAGGAGACGGTGGCAAAGGCGCGCGCGCTGGGCCGCAAGGCGGAGATCGTCTCGGCCGATCTGTCGACCATCGAGCCCGTGCAAAGGGTCGTGGACGAAACGGTGGACAAGCTCGGCGGCTTGCACATCCTGGTCAACAATGCCGGCATCATCCGCCGCGCCGACGCGGTCGACTTCACCGAGGAGGATTGGGATGCAGTGGTCGACACCAACCTCAAGTCGGTGTTCTTCCTGTGCCAGGCAGCGGGACGGCACATGATCGCCAATGGCGGCGGCAAGATCATCAACATCGCGTCAATGTTGACCTTTCAGGGCGGCATCCGCGTGCCGAGCTACACCGCATCGAAGAGCGGGATCGGCGGTCTGACCAAGTTGCTGGCCAACGAATGGGCGTCGAAAGGCGTCAACGTCAACGCGATCGCGCCGGGCTATATCGCGACCAACAATACCGCCGCGCTTCAAGCCGACAAGGTGCGCAACAAGTCGATCCTCGACCGCATCCCGGCGGGGCGCTGGGGCGATGCGGGCGACTTGGGCGGGGGAGCGGTGTTCTTGGCGAGCCGCGCGGCGGATTATGTCCAGGGGCACATCCTGGCGGTCGATGGCGGGTGGCTGGCGCGGTGAGCTTGCCTCAAGAGCCTCCCGGCGAGAGCCGGGGCCGAGCATCAGGCCGCTCGCCATTGGCCTGCGCCGGGACGGCAGACAGGAAAACCCTTGGGTAAATTCCTCGCGTTCGGCCTAGAGCGCGTTGACATTCATTTTGTCCAGAGGAAGGCACTGACGAGGTAGAGGATAGAAACGAAGGCCCTGGTGGTCTGCTCGTAGCGGGTGGCGATGCGTCGGAAGTGTTTTATCTTGAGGAAGAAGCGCTCGACGAGA
>DATMIP010000100.1:0-3372 GCA_035554515.1 Sphingomonas sp.
CGGCGCACGACGTCGATCGAGCCGTCGAGCACCAGCCAGACCGGGGCGTTGCGCGCGCCGAGTTCGTACAGATCCTCGCCGGGCTCGAACTTTTTGGCCGGGCCGCTGGCGAAACGGCGCGCCGATTCGATCTGCGCGGCCGTCAGCGTCGGGAACATCTGGTCCCGGCGGTTGTCGAAATCGGCTGCCGGTTCGCCCATCTTTTTATCCTAGCTCAATCGGCGCGCGTGAAGGATGGCGATCCTGGGCTGGAGCATCTGCCCCTTCATCACGCCTTCTCCCTCGGTCGGGCTGGTGGGAGAGGCGAGGATCTTGCGCACCACGTCCATGCCGTCGACGATATGGCCGAACGCCGCGAAGCCCTGATTGTCGCCCGGCTGATCCGGCTTGGCGTCGAGCGCGCTCATGTCGCCGACGATGATGAAGAAGTCCCCGCTCGCCGTCCCCGGTGCGTCGCGTGCCATCGAGATCGCGCCGTCATTGTTGCTGAGGCCCGTCCTGGTGGTCGGTTCGTGCGCGATCGGCTTCAACGTGCGCTTGGGATCGTTGCGCGTGCCACCCTGGATCAGGCCGAAATTGGCCGCGATCGGATCGGCGCGATAGAAGCTCGTGCCGTCGAGCCGCTTCTGATCGACATAACGCAGGAAATTGGCCGCGGTGATCGGCGCGCGCTCGGTTTCGACCTCGATCGTGATCGTGCCCAGGCTGGTTTCGAGCGCAACCTTGACGGTCGCCGGCTTGGGCGCGGGCGCGACGACTGGCGCCAGTGCGGGGGCCGGAAGGGGTGCAGGCGCGGTCATTTGCGCCAATGCGGGCGCGGCTACCAGGCAGAGGACCGGGGCGAATCGGCGGAACATGCCCCTAGCCTAGCCGATCAGGCGCGCCCGAGAAGGTCTATCGTGGCTTCATCCTTCTCGCCCGCGAACCAACGATCGAGCGCGGCTGCGACGATCGCGTCCCCCGCGTCGGCTTCCGCGAACAGGGTGAGCGAGGAGCGGAATTTGATGGCGTCGAGCGGTCCGAACACCTCGTCTGCGCTTGTCGCCGAAAGCAATTGTAAAACCTTCAGGCTTTCGTGGAGACGGGCACCCAATATCGGGTGCTGCAAATAGGCCCGCGCTTCTTCCAACGACCTGATCGCATAATGTTGCGCGGTCGGGCTGCGCCCCAGTCCGGCGATCTGCGGGAAGATGTACCAGATCCAGTGAGTGCGCTTGCGGCCCGATCTGAGCTCGTCGAGCGCGGTGTCGTAATCCTCTTCCTGCGCCTTGAGGAAGCGGTCGAGATCGAACGGGTCAGCCATCCGGCGGAAACGCGCGGCTGACGAAACGCGATCCGCGCAATCCGAAGCGCCAGGGCTGATCGACCGCCTTGGTGATGCCGATGCGCGGCCCGACCGCGATTTCGCCGCGCTCGCCCTCAAACAGGGCGAAGGGCGGCCGGTCGAGCGGCGCGCCGTCGAGCGCCTTGTCGATGGCGAGCGCCTGCGCGAGCTTGCCCGGCCCGCTGCACAGCCTGCGCGGATCGCTCAGTCCGCGCCGCGCCGCCATCGTCTCCAGCCCATGCGTCGGCGCCAGCGCGCGGATCAGCACCGCGCTGCCGGGATGCGCGCCGCCGACGAAGTTCAGGCACCAATGGATGCCGTAGATGCGGTAGACATAGGCACGGCCGCCGGGGCCGTACATCACGCGGTTGCGGCCGCGCGGCCCGCCGAAGCTGTGCGAGGCGGGATCGTCGATGTCATAAGCCTCGGTCTCGACGATGACGCCCCCGACGCCGTCGACCAGCAGCGTGGTACCGATCAGCGCGCGCGCCAGCGGCACCACCGGCTGCGTCCAGAAATCGGTGGGCACGACCTTGCTCATAAGGCGCCTCTCGTCCTGTTATCGCCCAAAAACGCGAAAAATCCCTGTTCCTGAGGGAAAATGCTAGCGCTGGCTGCCGACGGGCGGGGCAGGCGGCACTCCGCCGAACGTCACCAGACTCTCCGCGCCTGTGTGCGAGAGCGCCGACACGCCGAAGAAATGATCGTCGATATTGACGTGCGGCAGATCGGCTTCGGTCTTTCCGGCGGGCACGTCGCGGCTGTCGGACCAGGCGCTGGCGTCGCCGCGTCGCCAGCGGATACGATATCCCGCCGCGCCGGGAACCGGCTGCCACGCGACATGGGTATCGTCGCTCAGCGCCCCCGAAATCGTCACGCGTTCGGGCGCGGCGGGAGCCGAGGCCAATTGCCTCAGTAAAGCGACATTGAGCGCCGTGACCCTGGTGAGGTAGCGGAAATCGACCCCGTCGATCGTGTCGCCATACCGGCGCCCATTCTCGATCCGGACGAGCTGATGTTCGCGATCGTAATTCTCGGTCGCCTCGGTGATGCGTATCGCCGGATAGCCCGCCTCCAGAAACGGAATATGATCCCCGCCGCGCTGGAAGCGATCCGCACGCCGCACCGCCAGCACGCGCAGGCCGATCGTCGGAAGCGCTGCCGCTTTCATAACCGCGGCTTTGGCTAGCGCGCGCGACGGACTGTCATCCTCGCCCCCGATCGCGCGCTGCTGCGCTACGCCGGCCGGGTCGGCGGCGGCACGGATACCCTCGCTGAATATGCGCACCCGATCGGCAATATGTTCCCCGCCAATGCCATGCGTATTGCCGACAATGTCGTTGTTGAGCACCGCCGCGACCTTCCAGCCGCGCGCCTTCGCGGTGGCAGCGAGCAATTTCCCACCCCACAGACCCTGCTCCTCGCCGGACAGGACAGCATAAACAATCGTTGCCGGGAATTTCTCACGCGACAGCAAGCGCGCCGCTTCCATCACCACGGCAACCCCCGAGGCGTCGTCATTTGCACCTGGAGCGTCGCTGGTGGCATCCATCACGTCGTTGACGCGGCTGTCGATATGTCCCTGGACGATTACCACGCGATCGGGATCGACTTCCCCCTTCTGAATCGCGACAACATTTTCCACCCGCACGCCCGCCGGTGCGCGTGGCCCGCTTACCATATCGCCGATCGTCTCGACCGCGAGGCAACCGCCGCACCCGACGCCAAGCGCTGTGAACTCGCCAGCGACCCACCGCCGTGCGGCGCCGATGCCGCGATCGGGCGCGGTCGTCGTCGACAGCGTGTGGCGCGTCCCAAAGCCGACCAGGCGGGAAACGGTAGCATGCAGCGCTTCCGTATCGGGGGAGGGCGGGGCGGCAGCGACCAGGAGGGTTGCGCAAAGGGCGATCAAATATGGTCTCATGCCCATCGTTCTGCGGCGAATGGTCGACCCCAGCAAGGGTAAGCGGCGACGGCGGCCGCGTGATGCGAAGGATGCGCCCGAACGGCCCTGGCATGATAATTTGGTTCGCTCGAACGGCTCTTTT
>DATMIP010000101.1:0-12332 GCA_035554515.1 Sphingomonas sp.
TCATACTGGAAAGCGGCAATGATCAGATGGGCTATATTTTTGCCGACAACGGCCTCGCCCTTGGCCGCAAGCTTTTGCAGGAAGCGCTCGACGCCGAGCAGGCGGCGGCGGCCGGGATTTCCTGACCGGCCGGTCGCCAAGAGAAAATAGCACTTGATTACTTAACATGATAAATAATAGGACGGGGTGACCAGCCAGGAGAGGCATTTTGAATAACGCTCGCCGCGATCAGGCGCTGGCCGCCATCGCGCCCTTTCGAACGGCCCCCCTGGGGCATTTCATCGATGGCGTGGATGTCGCCGGCGAGGGTCCGTTGTTCGACGTGACGGAGCCGGGGACCGGGCAGATCCTGGGCCAGGTGCGCGATGCGACGGCGGAAGAGCTCGATCGTGCCGTCGCCGCGGCTGCGCATGCCTTTCCCGCCTGGGCCGCCACACCAGGAGAAACGCGCAAGAAGCTGTTGCACAGGCTGGCCGATCTGATCGAGCAGCATGCTGACGAAATCGCCGCCGTGGAGTGTCTGGACGCCGGCCAGCCATGGCGGTTCATGGCGAAAGCGGCCATCCGGGGGGCTGAAAATTTCCGCTTCTTCGCCGATCGCGCGCCGGCTGCCGCCGACGGCCAGTCGCTCCCTACGGGCGATCATCTCAACTTCACCACGCGCTCTCCGATCGGCCCCGTGGCGGTCATCACGCCGTGGAATACGCCCTTCATGCTGTCGACATGGAAGATCGCACCAGCCTTGGCCGCAGGCTGCACCGTCGTCCACAAGCCTGCCGAATGGTCGCCTTATTCCGCGCGCCTGCTGGTCCGACTCGCCAAGGAGGCGGGCTTGCCGGACGGCGTGTTCAACGCCGTCAATGGCCTGGGCGAAACCACCGGCAAACGCCTGACCGAGCATCCCGGCATCAAGGCGATTGCCTTCGTCGGCGAATCCCGGACCGGTTCGGCCATCATGAGGCAGGGGTCGGACACGCTCAAGCGCGTGCATTTCGAACTGGGCGGCAAGAATCCGGTGATCGTGTTCGAGGATGCCGATCTCGATCGCGCGCTCGATGCGGCGATCTTCATGATCTATTCGCTGAACGGCCAGCGCTGTACGTCATCGTCCCGGCTGATCGTCCAGCGTTCGATCTATCAGGATTTCATCGCACGCGCGGCCGAACGCGTGAAGCGGTTGAAGGTGGGCGATCCCTTCGATCCGGCCACCGAAGTCGGCCCGTTGATCCACCCCCGTCATTTCGGGAAGGTCGAAAGCTACATGGCCATAGCGACCAATGACGGGGCGAGGATCGCGGCGGGCGGCGCGCGCCACGAAGCGGCTGCCGGCGGGGGCTATTATTTTCAGCCCACATTGTTCGCCGACGCGACGCAGCAGATGCGGATAGCCCGCGAGGAAATTTTTGGCCCGGTGCTCACCGCCATTCCTTTCGACGACGAGGCGGAGGCTATCGCCGTCGCCAACGACGTCGAATATGGTCTGGCGGGCTATTTGTGGACAGCCGATCTCGGCCGGGCGTTGCGCGTGTCGAACGCGCTCGATGCCGGCATGATCTGGGTCAACAGCGAAAATGTACGCCACCTCCCGACACCGTTCGGCGGGGTGAAGGCGTCGGGGATCGGCCGTGACGGCGGCGACTGGAGCTTCGATTTCTACATGGAAACGAAGAACGTCGCGCTCGCTTACGGGCACCATAAGATTCAGCGGTTGGGCGCGTGAGCGGCCTCGACTTCCGCCGCGCGGATCGTTTCGGCAAGCGCGATCAGTTCGCTCCGCAAACGGCCCAGCCGTTCCGCGCCGAACAGGGTTTCATAGTGCGTCAGGATGTTTGTCGTGCGCTCGGCGGTGGCGTCCACCAATGCGCGGCCGCCCGGCGTCAGCCGCGTGATGGATCGCCGCCGGTCAGCCGCATCGGCGCCCCGCTCGATCAACATCCGTTCCTCCAGTTCGCGCAGGATGCGGGTAACGCTCGGCGCGTGGAGCAGCGCCAGCGACGCCAGCGACGAAGGATCCAGATGATCATGCTCGGCCAATACGCGCAGGACGCGCCATTGCTGTTCGGTCACACCGGCCTGGCGCAGGTGACCGCGAAGCGGCGCCATGACGGCCTCGCGCGCGAGCAGCAGGCTTCCGGCAAGTGACTGGCGGTAGGGAAGAAGGCGGGGCTTGCTCATGCCGGACGCTAGCCCGGTCCATGCCCATTGACAATTTATCATGTTAACCAGATTGCGTATCGAGGAGCGTGGGCGGCCATGATCTTGGGCACCGCATATGGCGTCGTGCTGAACGACGGAGACGAACGGGGAGCGCTGGACGCGGCTTTTTCGCGACCTCCCTATAATGCCCCGCCGATCGCGCCGGTCGTCTACATCAAACCGCGCAATTGTTTCCGCTTCGGTGATGCGGCGGTGGCGATTCCGGCCGAGGTGGGCGAGGTCGCTCTTGGCTCCACCATCGCGCTGCTGTTCGGCCGCGACTGCCAAGCGGGCGATGCACCCCTCCCGACGATCGCCGGCGCCTGCCTGGCGCTCGATCTCAGCGCGGCGGAGACCGACTATTATCGTCCTGCGATCAGCCAACGCTGCCGCGACGGCTTCCTGCCGCTCGGCCAAATGACGCCGTTTGAGCCTGAAGCCGGGCCGATCATCATCGAAACCGCGATCGACGGACGGGTGGCACACCGTTGGTCGACGGCGCGGCTGGTGCGGCCGATCGAGCGGTTGATCGCGGATCTCGCGTCTTTCATGACCTTGTGCGCCGGCGATCTGTTGCTGGTCGGCTTACCGGGCGACGCGGTGCGCGGGCGGGCGGGGGCCACGATCGACGTTTCAGCGACCGGCGATTTCCCGCGCTTGCGCACCCGCCTGGTGGCGGAAGCATGAGGCGCGCCCGCATCGTCCACGAGGGACGCAGCCAATGGGGCCAGGTGTCCGACGACGATGGGACGATCGTGCTCGCGGGCGGACAGACGGTCGAGACGGGGGATGCATTATGGCTCCCTCCTGTCAGCCCCTGCGCCACCGTCTTCGCGCTGGGCCTCAACTATGCCGATCATTCGCGCGAGCTGGGTTTTGCCGCGAAACAGGCGACGCCGCTGGTTTTCCTTAAAGGGCAGAACAGCTTCGTCGGTCATCAAGGGCATACGCCCCGCCCCGCCGACGGCAACCAGATGCATCCGGAATGCGAGCTGGTCGCGGTCATCGGGAAGCCCGCGCGCCGGGTCCGGGAAAGCGAAGCACTCGGTTTCGTGGGCGCTTATACCGTGGCCAATGATTATGCGATCCGCGAATATCTGGAAAATTATTATCGACCGAACGCACGGGTGAAGAACCGGGATGCGACGACACCCATCGGCCCCTGGCTGGTCGATGCCGCCGACGTCGCTGATCCGCAGGCGCTTGCGCTGGAAACGCGCGTGAATGGCGTGGCGGTGCAGCACGGCTCGACCGCCGACATGATCCTGTCCGTGGCCGGGCTCATCGAATATCTTTCCTCGTTCATGACGCTGTTGCCGGGGGACATGATACTCACGGGCACGCCCCACGGCGTGCATTTCTGTCAGCCGGGCGACGTCGTCGAAACCGAGATCGAAGGGATCGGCTGCCTGGTCAGCCGGCTGGTGGGGCAATGAGCCTCTACCAGCTTTCCAAACTCCTCTATGTTCTCAACCGTGACGACGCGGCCAAGGAGCAATTTCGGGCCGATCCCGCCGGATTTACGCAGGCCTTCGCGCTCACCGCCGAGGAGCGCAAGGCGGTACTCGATCATGACATCGGGCTTCTCTATGTGCTGGGCGTCAACGGGCAGATATTGATGCATTTCGCGGCATTGTGCGACATCGCCTGGCCCGATTATCTGCAGATGATGCGCGACGGCATCACGCGATACGGTCCGGTGCGTGCCGGGCTTTATGCGATGACGAGCGCGGCAGGCGAAAAGGTGGCCGGTATATGAGCCTGGTGTTCACGGCGGTCTGCAGCCATGCCCCCGGCATTACCGCGCGTGCGGAGTTGGCGCCGCCGGAGTTACGCGATCCCTTCTACGCGGCAATGGACGGATTGCGGATCCAGTTGGAGGCCGCGCGGCCCGACGCGGTGATCATCCTTGCCGCGGAGCATTTCGCCAATTTCTTCATGAACAACATGCCTGCTTATGCGATCGGGCTGGGCGAGACCTACCGCGGGCCGATCGAAAATCCCGACTGGCTGAAAATTCCGCTGCGCGAGGCAAAAGGCGATCCGGATCTGGGCAGACGGCTGGTCACCGAAATGCTCGAAAGCATCGATGTCGCTTATTGCGAGGAATGGCAGTTCGACCATGGTATCATCGTGCCGCTCCACTTCCTCGATCCTCAAAACCGGCTGACGATCATTCCCGCGAATATCAATTGCCAGGGGCCTCCGCTCACCCCGCTTCATCGCGCCTGGGCCTTTGGCGAGGCGATCCGCCGCGCGGCCGACGCTGTACCGGAACGGATCGCGTTGGTCGCGACCGGCGGGATTTCGCACTGGCCGGCCACGCCCGACAGCGGCAAGATCAACGAGGCGTGGGATCGCGACTTCCTCGATCGCTGGCTGGCGAACGACAGGGATAAGCTGCTCGCCTATAACGACAGGGATACGTACCGCGACGCAGGTCAGGGCGGGTTCGAGATCCGCACCTTCATTGCCGCCGCCGCCGCGGCCGGAGGCAAGGGGATTCTGTACCATTACGCGCCTATCCCGATCTTCGCGGTGGGTTGTACCGTGGCGACGATGGAGATCGTCTGATGGCGCATGCCAGGGTTGAATGGACGGACAATCTCGATGGGGCGTTCGATCTGAAGGCACTGCTTACGCTGATCGCCGATCAGATGCGGCTGCGCTCCGACGGCGTGTTCCCGGTCGGTGGCATCCGCGTGCGCGGGATCCGGGTCACCGATTATGTGATCGCGGACGGCGCCGGGCCGGACGATGCCTTCATCAACGTCGATATCAAGATGGGCGTGGGCCGCAGCGCGGAATTCCGGCAGCATTTTTTTGATGCCCTGTTCGAGGCCGTGAAGGACCAGCTCGGCGACCTGTTCGAGCGGCGCCCGCTCGCGCTTTCGCTCTATGTCGAGGAAGCGGAAGGCTGGAAGCATAACAGCATTCACCATCGTTTGAAGAAGAACAGCTGATGCCCATGTTGCCCAAGATCGTGGCCGAACTCGCCGACCGGCTGGATCAGGCGGAGAAAAGCCGGACCCAGATCGCCCATTTCAGCCAGGAATATCCGGAGATGACGCTGGACGACGGTTATGCCGTCAGCCGCGCCTGGGTGAAGCGGAAGATCGCGGAAGGCCGCACAATAATCGGACACAAGATCGGGCTCACCAGTCGGGCGATGCAGCGATCGTCCAATGTGAACGAGCCCGATTTCGGCACGTTGCTGGACGACATGCTTTTCCTCGACGGCACCGATATTCCGGTGGAGCGCTTCATCGAACCCCGGGTCGAGGTCGAACTGGCATTCATTCTGAAAGCTCCTCTCAAGGGGCCCGGCTGCACGCTGTACGATGTTCTCAACGCCACGGATTATGTGACACCCGCGATCGAGATCATCGATGCCCGCATCCAAAGGATCGATCCCGCGACCGGCATTACCCGAAAGGTGTTCGACACGATTTCCGACAATGCCGCCAATGCCGGGATCGTGCTGGGGGGGCGCCCTGTAAAGCCGGACGCGGTCGATCTGCGCTGGGTGTCGGCACTGCTCTATCGAAACGGGGTGATCGAGGAATCCGGCGTCGCGGCCGCCGTGCTCAATCACCCGGCCAACGGTCCGGCATGGCTGGCGAACAAGCTCGCACCGCATGGCGATTGGCTGGAGGCGGGGCAGATCATTTTGGGAGGCAGCTTCACGGCGCCGGTTTTCGCGCGTCCGGGCGACAGCTTCCATGTCGATTACGGCCCGCTGGGCGCGATCTCGGTGCGCTTCGTATGAGGATTGCGAAGATGCGCTTTGCCGACCGCCTGGGCCAGGAAAAGCCGCTGATCGGGCTGTGGCAGGCGCTCGCCAATGCTTACACCGCCGAACTTTGCGCCGGCGCGGGTTATGATTGGCTTTTGTTCGACGGTGAGCATGCCCCCAATAGCCTACCCACGCTGCTTGCCCAGTTGCAGGCCGTGCAGGCTTATCCGGTCGAGCCGATCGCGCGCGTGCCGATCGGCGATCCAGCCATCATCAAGCAATATCTCGACATCGGCTTTGAAACCTTGCTCGTGCCGATGGTTCAAAGCGCGGAGCAGGCCAGGCTGCTCGTCTCGGCGATGCGATTTCCGCCCGACGGCATTCGCGGCGTGGCCAGCGCCACCAGCCGAGCGTCCGGCTTCGGTGCCAACAAGGACTATCTTGCCAGGGCGAATGCGTCCGTCAGCTTGATCGTGCAGATCGAAAGCGCGGCGGGCCTGGACGCGATCGAGGCAATTGCGGCGGTTGAGGGGGTGGATGCGCTGTTTATCGGCCCGGGTGATCTCGCCGCGTCCTTGGGCCATTTGGGTAATCCCCGCCATCCGTCGGTGCAGGCGGCGGTCGATGAGGCCTTCGTGCGGATCGCGCGCGCTGGAAAACCCGCGGGCTACTTCGCGCTGGATGCCGATGATGCCCGAGCGCGCATTGCGCAGAACGTGTCGTTTCTATCGGTCGGGACCGACATGGGCCTGCTTGCCACCGGGGCCCGGTCCCTGCGGGCCGCCCTGGCCTGAGTGCGAAAGGGCAGGGCGGCCCGCAGTGCCGATCAACCGACGGCCGGCTTGGGCGGATCGGCCTTTTCGTGGACCATGACGGGCGCCATGATTGCCTTCTGCGGTATTTCTCCCTGCGGCAGGCCGGACTGATCGAGCGCAACTTCCCACCGAAGCTCCTCCGGCAGGAAGGGCAGGACACGGCTCGTCCACATGAAGCCGCCGAAGCTGGCCTGCCATATGCGCGGCACCCAATTGTCATCCAGATAGTCGGTATCGGCGCCATATTCGGCCATTCCGCCGCACGGCGCATCAAAATAGCAGAATATCGCCGAGGCGATACGATGCCGGCCGACGCCGCCTAGCGGATTCTTATATCCGCGTCTTTCCATATAGTTCCAGCCGGCATAGACCTCGTCTATATCCTCGACGCCATAAGCGATATGATCGAAGCCGGTCGCATAAGGCGGCGGGCCCAGCGCATCATATTTCTGGAAATAGACGACATGGTGCTGATGGACGCCCGGCGCCCGCCCGAACACGCCCGCGCCAATTTGAAGGTCGCTCATGCGAAAATCGAGCTTGTCGCGAAAGAAGGCGAATGACGTGTCGAAATCCGCGACCCGCCAGACGATGTGGTTGATGGTCTTGGGGAGGGCGCGCACACGCCAGCGGCGATGCTGATTGAGGCGCTTGATGTTGTCGGGAGCGTTCACGGGATCGGGAGAATAGGTCACCTTGGTCCGGGTCCAGACGCGAAGACCAAGCGGGATGCCGCAATCGCTTCGGAAAAAGATCGTGTTCCCGTCGGGCGAGCGCTGTACCTCGCGGTCGGCGCGGATACGCTCCGCATAGACGTCCAGTTCGTCGCGCGTATCGATGCCGAAGATGGTCAGGCGCACGCCGCTCCCTTCATAATGGGGCACTGGCAAGGATGCGTCGTCGATCGGCTTCAGAATGACCCGGGAGCCTTCGTCGAGTCGGTAGATTGTTCGAGAGTCGGTCCGCTCGATGGCCTTCAGCCCGAAATCGTCATAGAAGCGCGTGGACGCCGCCATGTCGGCCACTCCATAGGTGACGCTTTCAACCCCGCCGATGGGCATTGCTTGCTCTCCTGTACGGTGCCGCACTTGCCCTCAGACAAGCGGGATGGTTATTCTAAACGTATCGTATCGTTTGTATCTTTCCCAGAATTCAAGTTCAAGAGCGGTCGCCATGGGTTTCGTACCCGGCAGGGTGCCCGCAATCCAAGGCGGTTGACAAATACGATACGTTACGTTCTTTTTGTCGCGATTTCCGCGCGCATTATAGACGCGGGGCGGGGCCGGCGCTGTAACAATAAACCCACAGGGGCAAGGCATGGCGGCCGTTGACAAGGCACTCATAATTGGCGGCGGAATTGGCGGCCTGACGGTTGCCGCGGCGTTGCAACAAAAGGGTGTTTCGACGCGCGTCGTGGAAATCGGCAGGCGCAGCGATCGGCTGGGAACAGGCATATCACTGCTCGGCAACGCGCTGCGCGCGCTGGACCGCATCGGACTCGCCGAAAAATGCATCGAAGCCGGCGCTGGCTTTGACAAGGTCATCAACCTGGATGCCGAGGGCAATCTCCTCAACGAATTGGTGCCGGCCAGGACGTTCAAACAGGATCGGCCGGGTGCGTTCGGGATCATGCGCCCCGTTCTGAGCCAGATATTGGAAGCCGGGGCGGTGACGGCCGGGGCGACGATCGATTTCGAGACAAAGGCGGATCGCATCACGATGTCCCCCGACGGATCGGTGGCTGTTTGGCTCAGCACGGGCGAATTTGTGGAGACGCCGCTGCTGATCGCGGCCGACGGGGCCTATTCAAAGGTCCGCCAGCTCATTTTCGGGGACGGCTATGTGCCCGTCTATAGTGGGCAGGGGGTCTGGCGCTATACCGCGCCGCGCAGCAAGAAGATGGAGGGGATCGTCTTTTACCGGGCAGCCGATGGAGCGGTGCTGGGCGGCATCCCGATCGCCCCGAAGCTATGTTATTATTTCGTGCTCGAGAATGCGGCGGTCCGGCCGCGCTTTCCTGAAGACCGGCTGTGGGAGATGTTCAGGGCTCGAATGGAGCCGTTCACTGCACCCGAAGTGCGTGAGGCCGCGGCGCTGATCGATCAGAATTCCGTGGTCAGCTATCGGCCTTTGGATGCCCTGCTGATGCCCGAACCCTGGTATAAGGACCGGGTTGTCCTGCTGGGCGACGCGGCGCATTCGCTGACCCCGCAGCTGACCTCCGGTGGCGGAATGGCGATCGAGGATGCGGTGGTGCTGGCGGAGGAGCTGGACCGTCATCCGGATGTGGCGAGCGCCTTGGCTGCCTACAGCGCGCGGCGGGCACCGCGCGTCAAGGCGATCTTCGATACATCCTATGGAATCTGCGTGTCCGAGCAGAACCCGCTCGAAGACAAGGAGCTGAGTATGAGACTGTTGAGCAAGGGACATCAACTGCTTGCGCAGCCCTTCTGAAAGAGCGGGGAACCGACCCTTAGCTTGACTAGGGTGAGTTTCGATCCATAGCGTATGGCCATGGAAGATATAGCGACAGTTTCCAAGCCGCGTGGGGGCGGTCGGCCGCGGAGCGAGGCGACACGACGCCTCATCCTGACCACCACGCTGAAGCTTCTTGAAAATGAGACGCTGCAGTCGATCACGATCGAGGCGATTGCGAAGGAAGCTGGCGTAAGCAAAGCCACCATTTATCGCTGGTGGGATTCGAAGGCATCGATCGTAATCGAAGCATTCATCGAACATCACATCGTGAAAACGCCGATGCGGCGGGACATTCCGCCGGGCGAGGCGGTGGTCGATCATCTGCGGCACCTGATCGAGCAATATTCGGGGTTCCCGGGGCGGATAGTTGCTCAAATTCTGAGTGAGGGGCAGTCCGATCCGGTGATCGCCCGTGAATTTCGGGAGCGGTTCCATTATGGACGGCGCGCGATCGTCCGCGAAACAATGGAGGAATGGAGGCGGTCCGGCGATATCGATCCTTCCACCAATGTCGAAATGCTGATGGATGTCCTTTACGCGCCGGTCTATATGCGGCTGCTTCTGGGGCACGCTCCGCTGGACGAAAAATTCGCGGAAGATCTTCCTGCCTTCGTCTATGGTCTGCTCGGGGCGAAATTACCCAAGAGTTCCCGGTAATTGGAACCGACGCTTCGAACCGGCCATTGTGAGCCCCGCGAGCGGCGCAGCAATCCAGGTTCTCACGCTGGATCGCCACAGTGCTATGCGCCGAAAGCGGGGGACGACCCGCGCTCATCCGTCTGGCTTTCACCGCCAGCGTGCCGTGCGCGACCGGCATAGCGACGGCCGGTAACGATACGTAGTGGATGCTATTCCATCAGTAATATATGGGAATCGCCCGAAGATCTCGCCCCGGCTGGTAGTTGCAGTCGCGCCTCAAGCGGGCTGATCGCGGGCCGGGATAAGACGATAAGCTCAGTTCCGGAAGACGACTGTCTTGGCTCCATTGACCAGAACCCTGTCCTCCAGATCGTAGCGGACCGCGCGCGCGAGTACGCGCCGTTCGATATCCCGACCCTTGCGGACCATGTCTTCGGGGCTGTCGGCGTGGCTTACATCCTCCACGTCCTGAACGATGATTGGCCCCTCATCGAGATCGATCGTCACATAATGTGCGGTCGCACCGATCATCTTTACGCCGCGCGCATGCGCCTGATGATAGGGTTTCGCGCCCTTGAAGCCCGGCAGGAAGCTGTGGTGGATGTTTATGCAGCGGCCGGACAGGAACAAGGCAAGGTCCTGCGACAATATCTGCATATAGCGCGCCAGGATCACGAGATCGGCGCCGGTCGCGTCAATCACGCTGCGTATCCGGGCTTCCTGCTCCGGTTTGCCGCCGACGCTCGTGGGAAAGTGATGGTGGGGGATGGAATCCGGGATCGAAACGGAGAGCGCCTCGCGCGGATGGTTGGATACGATGCCCACAATATCCATTTCAAGATCGCCGCTGCCGCAGCGGTAGAGCAGATCGTTGAGGCAATGATCGAACTTCGAGACCAGGATCAGCGCCTTCTTGCGGTCCGAACGCCGTCGCATGCGCCAATCCATGCCATATCGATGCGCAATGGCGGTGAAGCCCTGTTTTGTGGTGTCAAACGCCCCCGGTGAGGCCAGCGCGAACTCGATCCGCATGAAGAAGCGGCCTGTCTCGCGGTCATCGAATTGTTGCGCCTCCAATATGTTGCCGCCGGCGGCCGCAATATAGCCCGACACGGCCGACACGATGCCGGGACGGTCATTGCAGGACAGGAGAAGAATTGCAGACGAGTTCAAAATGTTATCCATCCGAATGCAAGAGGGATCGTACGCCACCTTTCGGTACGCGCTGATCCTTCTGGGTGGAGCATGATCTAGAAACCTACCGCGTGCGCGCCTTTGAGATCGAGCATCTGACGTGCTTCGGCAGGGGTAGCGATACTCATGCCGAGTTCCTCAAGGATCCGCCTGATTTTGGCCACCTGCTCGGCATTGGAGATGGCCAATTGTCCTCGTTCGATGAAGAGATTGTCCTCGATGCCGACCCTGACATTGGCGCCCATCAGGCAGGCCATTGTCGCAACCGGCATCTGGTGCTTTCCGGCTGCCAGCACCGACCAGCGGTAATCGTTGCCGAACAGCCGGTCGGCCGTGCGCTTCATATGGAGAATGTCTTCAGGATGCGCGCCGATCGCCCCGCGAATGCCGAACGCCGACTGCACGAACAAGGGAGGCTTCACCAGCCCGCGCTCGAGGAAATAGGCCAGGGTGTAGAGATGGCTGATGTCGTAGCATTCGTACTCGAACCGCGTACCGCCAGCCTTGCCGATATGTTCGAGGATCCACTCGATGTCGTCGAACGTGTTTTGGAACACGAGCCCCGACGTGGCCCGGAGGAATTTTTGCTCCCAATCATATTTCCACACACGATCACGAGAGGCCAGTTCGCTCAGGTTGAAATTGATCGACCCCATGTTGAGCGAGCACATTTCCGGTTTCAGCGCCACGCCGGCGCGGGCCCGCTCGGGCACGGGCATGCCGGGGCCGCCACCGCCGGTGGAGATGTTGATGATGGCGTCGGTTTCGCCCTTGATGCGCTGAAGAAAGCGCTGGAACAAAGCGGGATCGCCGTCGGGGCGTCCATCCTCGGGGTTGCGGGCGTGCAAATGGACGATCGCGGCTCCGGCCTTGGCGGCCGCGATTGATTCCTCCGCAATCTGCTCCGGCGTGATCGGCAGATAGGGCGACATTGACGGGGTATGTGCGCCGCCCGTGACCGCGCAGCTGATGATGACCTTGCTCACGCGTCAGTCTCCTCGTCGAGCGCGAGCAGGACAAAGGCAACACGACAGACCTTGCCCGATCGATTGGACCAACTGTGGTTGGTCGCCCGCTGGATCAGCACATCGCCCGCGCGCATCAGCGTCTCGCCGACGTCGAGCATCGCATAGATCTCACCTTCCAGGACGATCGCATAATCGAGCGATTCGGTCTTGTGAAACCAGAAGTGGCGGGGCGCATCGGTGTCACGCACGCCATTCTTGTCGAGAAATTGATGCAGTTGGGCTTGGTCATAATGTTCGTCGGGCGCG
>DATMIP010000102.1:0-5111 GCA_035554515.1 Sphingomonas sp.
GGCGGTCGTGGGGCCGCTGATCGACACGCTCGCGGCCCGGCCGCTCTGGGCCGACCCGTTTCTGGAACAGGCGAGCCGCGAAGCGCCCGATCCCGAGGGGCTGACACGGTTGATCGTTGGTCTTGCGCGCCGTCACTATCCATTGTCTGCGACCACCGTGGCGCAAGCGAGTGCGCGCATCGCGGATCGCGGCCGCTATGATCTGGCGTGGCAGGTTCATCGGACGGGCCACCCGAATGCTGTGCGCGGCCAGGTGCAGGATCCCAACTTCCTTGCCGCGGGCGAGGCGGCCACGCCGTTCGGCTGGTCGATCCTCGGCAGCAACGGGGTGACAGCCGAGCTTCGCTCTTATGGGGCAGGCAATCGTCTGGCCTATATGGCCGCGACCGGCGCGGGCGGGCCGGCAGCGCGCCAGTTGCTGCTGCTCCCCACCGGATCCTTCACGCTCGACGCCCAGGCGTCCGCGATTGCCGCCGACAGCCCAGGTCCGCGGCTTCGGCTGACCTGCGCCGGTAGCGGACAGATTATTGCCCAGGTTCCAACGACGGCCATCCGTGCGGGCGACGCTTCGCTCGTCGGGCGGTTTTCAATACCTTCCAGATGCCCGGCACAATGGCTGGAGGTGGTGATCGATGGCGGGGACAGTCCGGCGGGAGCTTCGGGCGAGATCGGGCCGGTTCGCGTGGTGCCGGTGGGGGGCACCGGCAAATGATGGCGCCGCGCTGCTTGTCAATTTTGCTGCTGGCAGCGTTGGCCGCGCCGCTGGCTGCCGATCCGCCCACCGAACCGCATCTCTTCGGCGAACGGATCGGACGGGACTATGAGGATATTCGTACGACCAAGCGGATCGACAATCGGCTCCCGACCCGTTTGCGTACGCGGATCGAGCCGCGTGCGACGCTCGACCCGCTGCGTGGGGCAAAGTCCACGGTCACGGTCGACCCGAATCAAGGCTGCACGCGCGGGGGCAGCGGGACAGCGCCCTGCCAGCCGCGCTGACGATGGCGGGCCAGCGCCTTTATCTGTCGCCTCCCCACATGGGCGGACGCGAGCAGGCGCTCGTGAGCGAGGTATTCGCCTCCAACTGGATCGCACCGATCGGCCCGATGATCGACCTGTTCGAAGCAAGGCTCGCCGAGACCATCGGCATGGCGCATGTCGTTGCCCTGTCGAGCGGAACCGCCGCCCTCCATCTTGCGCTGCGGATGATCGGCATTGGCGCCGGCGACGAAGTGTGGGGCCCGACGATGACCTTCATCGGTGGCGTGGCGCCGATCCTGTACATGGGTGCCACCCCGGTCTTTCTCGACGTGGAAGGGGACGGCTTCCTCCTCGATCTCTACCTGCTCGAAACCGAACTGGCGCGGAGGCCGCAAAAGCCGAAGGTGGTCATCACGACCGATCTGTACGGTCATGTGATCGACGGAAAGCGGATGCGCGCTTTGGCCGACCTTTATGGCTTCATCTGGATCAGCGACGCAGCCGAGGCACTCGGCGCCAATCGCGACGGAGTTCATGCCGGCGCCGGCGCCGACTTCGCGATCCTGTCGTTCAACGGCAACAAGATCATCACCACCTCGGGCGGCGGCGCGCTGGCGAGCGACAATGGAGAGGCGATCGCGCGTGCGCGCTTCCTCTCCACGCAGGCGCGTGAGCCCGCGCCGCATTACGAGCATCTGACCTACGGCTATAATTATCGGCTGAGCAACGTCTGCGCGGCGATCGGGGTCGGGCAGCTCGAGATACTGGCGGAGCGTGTCGCTGCGCGTCGCGCGATCTTCGCGGCCTATCGCGAACGGCTGGGCGACATGGCCGGCTTGACCTTCGTCGACGAACCGGCCGGGATGACCGCAAATCGCTGGCTGACCACGGTTGCGATCGATCCCGCTCTGGCCGGATTTGACCGCGTGGCGGCGCAAGAGGCGCTCGAAAAGGACAATATCGAAAGCCGGCCGATGTGGAAGCCGATGCACCTCCAGCCGCTATTCCGGGGCGCTGTGGCAATCGGGGGGAGCAATGCCGAACGCGTCTTCGAGCATGGCCTGTGCCTGCCCTCCGGCTCGGCAATGGACATGGCCGATATCGCGCGCGTCTGCGGCATCGTCCGGGGCCTGGCGGCCTGATGTTCGTCAAGAGGCTCATCGATCTCGCGCTTGCGCTATTGGGTATTGCGCTGTTCAGCCCGATATTCGTGGGCGTCACGCTCGCTTTGCTGATCGAGCGCAAGGGCGCGGTCTTCTTTCGCCAGCAGCGCCCAGGGCTGCACGGGCGCCCGTTCACCTTGATCAAGTTCCGCACGATGACCGCAAACCCGGCGACGGGCGCGCAATTGCCCGACGCCGCGCGGCTGACGAGGCTTGGCCGCTGGCTGCGCTCGACGAGCCTCGACGAACTCCCCGAATTGTGGAACGTCCTGTGGGGCGACATGAGCATCGTCGGTCCGCGGCCGCTGCTGATGCAGTATCTCGATCGTTATTCGCCCGAGCAGGCGCGGCGCCATGATGTGCGGCCCGGGCTTACGGGCTATGCCCAGATCATGGGCAGGAACAGCCTGTCGTGGGAAGACAAGCTTGCGTTCGATACCTGGTATGTCGATCATCGCAGCCTTGCGCTCGATCTGCGCATCATCGGCGCGACCATGGTCCAGGTTCTGACGCGCAAGGGCATCAACGCTCCGGGAGAAGCGACGATGGGCGAATTCATGGGCACCGGCAAAACGGGCGCCGACCGATCATGACCAGCGGCGTCGTGCAATCAGCCGGCCGGCGTGCGGATGCTGCCCCAGACGGCCGGGACGCGGGCGCGTTCGTCTTCAAGCGCTATTTCCTCACCGATGCCGAAATAGCGCAGGCAGCGCAGCTCGCGCGCGCGATGGCCGACCAGAAGCGCAACGTGCACAAGGAAGGGCCTTATGCGGGCTTGAAATGGTTCCAGGTCGATCTTGATCTTTCGGTTCCGGTCTGCGCCAAACTGATCGCCGAGCTTGGCATCCCCACGCCAAAATTGCTGGTATTCTACTATCTTGAGCCAGGCGCGATGATCCACCCCCACCGCGACCTGACCGGCGCAGGGCTCAATAACCGCATCCGTTTTCACCTGCCGATCATCACCAATCCCGCCGTGGATTTCCGGGTTTCGGGACGGCGCGTGCGGATGGGGCCCGGCGACCTGTGGTGCCTCGACACGTCGTACAGGCATTCGGTCTATAATGGCGGGGCGGAATCGCGTGTCCATATCGTGGTCGAATGCGACATCACGCCGGCACTGGCACGAAAACTGCCGCGCTCGATCGCGACACGGATGCATAACGTCTGGTTCGTGGGCGTGCTTGCAGCGCAGTTCGGCAAGGCCGTGGCGAAAAATGCGGTTACCAATCCGGGCTATTTTCGCGATCAGATGCGGATGGTGGCGCGATTCATTGGCTGGCGATTCCTGAAGATCGGCGAGCCTCGTTAAGCCATGGTCGAGCATGGCCTCGCCTTCATTGATCCTTTGTGGAAGATGCCCCTGGTCGCGCCGGCAAGGCGAAGATGCGGAGTGGGCGCGTGACGGGTTTCAAGACTGTCGGCGCACGCATCCGCGCTGTCGCGACGCATCTGCCCGCCGCGCCGCTGACCAATGAGGCGCTGGCGGAAGCATTTGAACAAAGCTGGTCGGCCGAGCGGATCCTGGAGAAGACGGGCATCAAGGAACGGCGGGTCGCCGCCTCCGATGAAACCGCGCTCGACATTGCAGCCGGAGCGGTTGCGGCCTTGTTCGCGGCGGGGCACGATCCGGCGCAGGTCGATTTCCTGATTTTTTGCAGTCAGGCCCCGGACTATATTCTGCCATCCTCGGCCTGCATCCTCCAGGAACGCGCGGGGCTGCCGCGCACTATCGGCGCGCTCGATATCAACGGCGGATGCGCGGGCTTTGTCTACGGGCTGTCGCTGGCGACGGGGCTGATCGCCTCGGGCGCGGCGCAGACCGTGCTGCTGGTGACCGCCGACACCTATTCGAAATATATCAACCCGCAGGATCGCAGCGTTCGGACATTGTTCGGCGACGGGGCGGCGGCGACGTTGGTCTGCGCCGACGATATGGCGACGATCGGCCCGTTCATATTCGGCACCGACGGGCGCGGGGCAAACAGCCTGATCGTCGAAAGCGGGGGCGCCCGCGTGCCGCGCGGCCCAGCGACCGCCGCCGAGCAGGCGGACGAGTTCGGCAATGTCCGTTCGCGCGACAATCTGTTCATGGACGGTGGCGCGGTGATGAGCTTCACGCTACGCGAAGTACCGCCGGCCTGGGCCGAACTGAAACGTCGGGCCGGCCTGGACGACGCGGATTTCGACCTGGTCTTTCTCCATCAGGCCAACCGCTTCATGCTCGACGCGCTGGTCAGGAAGCTGAAGCTTGATCCAGCCAAGGTGCCATATTTCTTCGAGAATATTGGCAACACCGTCGCTTCGTCGATACCGTTCGCGCTGGAAGATGCGATGGCCGGGGGGCGATTGACAGCGGGCACATGTGTCGGGCTGGTAGGGTTCGGGGTCGGGTTGAGCTGGGCGGGTTGCGTGGCAAGATTTTGAGGCGATGACGATGAACGAACTCTATGCCGGCCTGGCCGATATATTCGAGGTGGAGCCCTCGGCGATCACTGCTGAAAGCCGGCTGGAAGATCTCGGGTGGGATTCGCTGGCGATGGTCTCGACGATTGCACTGTTCGACGAGGTCTATGGCAAGCCGGTCGGCGTCGACAAGCTGAAGAGCTGCGAAACGGTCGGCGATATCGAGGCGCTGGCGGAAGGATGAGCCAAGGGGGCCTCGATACGGCCGCCGAGGCTTGTGTGATCGAGGGCGTCCGCATCGCCGGTATCGTGGCGTGCGTCCCTGCCCAAATTGTCGCGAACGCAGATATGACCGAGCGCTTCGGCGACGCGGTCGCGCAGGTCACCAAGATGACCGGCGTCGAGCAACGCCATGTCGCGGACGACGCCCAGACGACGGCGGATTTTTGCGCGGCGGCCGCCGAAGCCTTGCTTGACCGGTTGGCCATCGAGCGCGATTCAATTGGCGCGCTGATTTTCATCACTCAGACCCCCGACCATCGCTTGCCGGCCACCGCCTGC
>DATMIP010000103.1:0-18168 GCA_035554515.1 Sphingomonas sp.
GCGAAGAAGCCACCGCGTCAGGCCCGGCCTCGATACGCTATCTCGACAAGCTCGACAGCTACTCGGCCCGAACGGGAGCGGGCAAATCCATTCGACATCCCACCCCCCGCTATCGTCCTCGTGCGCCCGCAGCTCGGCGAGAATATCGGCAAGGCGGCACGGGCGATGCTCAACTTCGGGCTGACCGACCTGCGGCTGGTGAGCCCGCGCGACGGCTGGCCCAATCCGAATGCGGGGCCGGCGGCTTCGGGGGCGGATATCGTGCTGGAACAAGCGCGGCTGTTCGACACTGTGGCTGATGCGGTCGCGGACTGCGCGCATGTGTATGCGACGACGGTGCGCAAACGCGGGGTTACCAAGCCGGTCGTCACGCCGGAAGCGGCCGCGAAGGCCATTCGAACGCAGACGGGCGGCAGCGCAATCCTGTTCGGGCCGGAAAGATCAGGGCTGGAGACCGACGACGTCGCGATCGCGCGCACGATATTGACCGTTCCGATAAACCCCAAATTCGGGTCGCTGAACCTGGCGCAGGCGGTGATCCTGGTGGCTTATGAATGGTCGAAGGGAGAGGCGCTCAGCCAGCCGCCGGTGACCGAACTCGGCCAGCCCGCGAGCCAGGAGGAGCTCGACGGCATGATCGGCCAACTCGACGCGATGCTTGAGGCGACCGGCTATTTCTTTCCTCCGGATCGCGCGCCACTCACCCGGCGTGTGCTGCGGACGCTGCTCACCAAACCAGGCTGGTCGGCCGCCGAGGTGCGCACCTTGCGGGGAGTATTATCCGCGATCGAAAGGCCGCGCGGCCCTCAGCGCGCCGAAGCCTCGCGGCGCAATGCGTCGAAATGTTCGAGCTCGTAAGCAATCGATCCCTCGACAAGTTGCTCCCACAACGCCGCCACCAAAGTCTCGGATATACCGGCTGCGCGGGCCTGTGCACGCACGTTGTCTATCACCCTGGTCTTGCGATTCTCGTCGCGTACGGCATCCCGCTCCTGCTTGATGCGGGCAGCTGCCCTTATGAACGCAAAACGTTGCGCCAGGAGGGCGACCAGGTCGATATCGATCTGATCCACACCGGCGCGGACATCCGCCATCGTCCTGCATCGTTCGGGAGACGAAGTCACGGTCATGCCCCGCGCCTAGCGCCGGCTGGGCATCGCTGTCCAGAAATCTGCCGGGCCGGAAACCGGCATCGCGGTTGACCTTTTCCCCTCTTTCTGCAACAGGCGCGCCTTCGCAATTGGCTCCGCACCCCGGTGAAGCGGCGGCCCTGCCCTCTCCTTCCAGAGAATCAGCAGCGCGGTTCCGGGTATTCGCGTGTGCGGTTTCGGCCGGGCGCGCACCAACGCAATTGAAGGACCGACATATGTCGAAGCGCTCTAGCGCCAAGTATAAGCTCGATCGCCGCATGGGCGAGAATATCTGGGGCCGTCCGAAGTCCCCGGTAAACAAGCGCGAATATGGCCCCGGCCAGCACGGCCAGCGCCGCAAGGGCAAGGTTTCGGATTTCGGCATCCAGCTGAAGGCGAAGCAGAAGCTCAAAGGCTATTATGGCGACGTGACCGAGAAGCAGTTCAAGAAGGCCTATACCGAAGCCGCCCGCATGAAGGGCGACACCGGTCAGAACCTGATCGGACTGCTCGAGCGCCGTCTCGACGCGGTCGTTTATCGCGCCAAGTTCGCACCGACCATCTGGTCGGCCCGCCAGCTGGTCAATCATGGCCACATTCGCGTCAACGGCGTGAAGTGCAACATCGCTTCGCGTCTGGTGAAACCGGGCGACGAGCTGACGCTGGGATCCAAGGCGCAGGAAATGGCGCTGGTGATGGAAGCCCAGGGCCTGTCCGAACGTGACATCCCCGATTATGTCGCCGCCGACGGCGCATCGAAGGTCACCTACGTCCGCGTTCCGACGCTGGATGAAGTGCCTTATCCGGTGAAGATGGAACCGAACCTGGTCGTCGAATTCTATTCGCGCTGATCCGGCCTCAGTTGGAAGTTAAGAGAGGGCGGTCCGTCGGGCCGCCCTTTTTCTTGACGAGCGCCTTCTTCAGAAAGCGATCAGGCTACCACGCGATGAGACGATCACCCCCGCCGCCGTCTTGAGGTACATCGGCTTTCCGTCCTGCCGCCCGGCAAAATTCGCCGCGCGGGTTTCGGCGTCAATGACGATCACATAGGTCGCCAGGCGGGGCCGGATGCCGCGATCTCGGCGTGCTTGCCGTCTGGTGACGGATGATATCCGAAACCCGGCCCAGGCTATTGGACATCTGAGCCAACTTCGCGACGTCCGGCTTATCCCTGCACGGTCGGCGCGCCTGCCGTTTGCACGATCGCACTATTTGCGACCGCCATAGCGGCCGCAGCGAAGTGCATCCCGATCATTGAGAAGCCGCCCGTTGATCGACAGGTTCCCGAACCCGGTTGGCCTTGCAAGTCCCATTGATACCGATTTGGCGACCTGCCATGGCGCGGGCAGCTCTGAAAGGAAATGACGTGGCGATGCGCCAACCCGCGGAATGGATGCCGCACGACGCGGTATGGATCGGTTTCCCGAGCCATCCCGAATTGTGGGAGGACGATCTCGCTGCGGCGCGCGAGGAGGTGATCGCCTTCGCGCGCGCCGTTCGCGCGGACGGCAATGGCGAGCGCGTAATTCTGGTCGCGGCGGACACGGATTCGGCGGCCGAGGCGCGCCGTTTGGCGGGCGCCGCTGCCGAGGTACAGGTCGAGGCTTTCGGTGACATCTGGCTGCGCGATACCGGAGCGATCATCACCAGCGGGCCTCGGGGCCGGCGCGCGGCGCGATTTGGCTTCAACTGGTGGGGCGGCAAATATCATCTGCCCGGCGACGAAGGAGTCGGAGGAAGACTGGCCGTGGCGGCTGGCTTTGCGGTCGACACCTATGACTGGATATTGGAGGGCGGAGCGATCGACGTCGATGGCTCCGGCCTTGCCGTCACGACCGAGCAATGCCTGCTCAATCCAAACCGCAATCCCGGCCTGTTGCGCGACGATGTCGGGCGGCGGTTGGCGGAGAGCCTGGGAATCGACCGGTTATTGTGGCTCGGAGAGGGTCTCGCCAACGATCACACCGACGGCCATGTCGACAATCTCGCGCGCTTCGTCGCCCCGAACCGGCTCGCACTTCCCGAGCCTGCGGGTGAGGATGATCCCAATGCCAGCATCTATCGCGATGCGGCGGATCGTGCGCACGCTTTCGGGGTGGAGATCGTTTCACTTCCCTCGCCCGGCCTGGTCGAAGTAGACGGCGAAGCGATCCCGGCTTCCTACATGAACTTCTACATCGGCAACGCCGCCGTCGTCATTCCGCAATATGGCGCCCCCAATGATCCCGCCGCCGTCGCTGGGATCGGCGCGCTGTTCCCGGGGCGCGTTGCGATCGGCCTCAGGGCCGACCATATCCTGACCGGTGGGGGCAGTTTCCACTGCATCAGCCAGCAGGTGCCGAGCGCATGACCGAAATCACCGTCGCCGCGATCCAGCTCGCCTTCGGCGAGGATATCGACGCGAATATCACGAAGGTCAGCACGCGCGTGCGGCAGGCCGCCGCCAAGGGCGCGCGGGTGATCCTGCCGCCGGAATTGTTCGAGGGCCCCTATTTCTGCCGGGTCGAGGATGAAGGCCTGTTCGCCAATGCCAAGCCCACCGCCGAGCACAAGGCTGTGCTAGCGATGCAGAAGCTCGCCGCCGAGCTCAAGGTCTCGATCCCGACCAGCTTTTTTGAGGCGGACGGGCCGCACTATTACAACTCGCTCGCGATGATCGGCCCTGACGGGAAGGTCCAGGGTATCTACCGCAAGAGCCACATTCCCGACGGCCCCGGCTATGAAGAGAAATTCTATTTCCGCCCCGGCAATACTGGTTTCAAGGTGTGGGACGGCCCGGGTGCGAAACTCGGAGTCGGGGTGTGTTGGGACCAATGGTATCCGGAGACAGCGCGCGCGATGATGCTGATGGGCGCGGAGATCCTGTTCTACCCGACCGCAATCGGCAGCGAGCCCCACGATGACAGCCTCGACACCGCGCGATTGTGGCGCCGCGCAATGGTAGGGCATGCGGTGTCAAACGTCGTGCCGGTGGTCGCCGCCAACCGGGTTGGCATCGAACATGGACAGACCTTTTACGGAACCAGCTTCATCACCGACGAACGCGGCGACATTCTCGCCGAACTCGGTCGCGAGGAGGAAGGCGTGATCGTCGCAACGCTCGATCTCGATCGGGTCAAACGCCATCGCGCCGCCTTTGGGTTCTTCCGCGATCGCCGGCCCGAACTTTATGGACGGCTGGTTCAGGATATCTGATGGAGCGCATCGCCTGGCTCAACGGCTACTTCGTGCCATTGGCCGACGCCAGAATTTCAGCCCAGGATCGCGGCTTCCTGTTCGCCGACGGAATATATGAATTTACCGCCGTGCTCGATGGGCGGCTGATCGACAGCGCAGCGCATCTGGCTCGTTTCGAAAGGTCCGCTGCGGCGCTCGAGCTTCGCATACCCATATCCATAGGGGAGATCGAGGCTGTCCAGCGCGCGCTGATCGCCTGCAATGCACTGGATCAGGGCGGGGTCTATCTTCAGCTCACTGGGGGGCCCGCCGAGCGCGACTTTCTTGCGGAATCGGCCGCTCCGACCCTGTTCATGTTCACCCAGGCCGCGGAAATAGTCGATCGGCCGGCGGCAAGAACGGGGATTGCCGTCGTCACCATGCCCGATCCACGCTGGGCGCGACGCGACATCAAGAGCATCATGCTGCTCGGCCAGGTACTGGCCAAGCGCGAAGCCGCTTCCGCGGGCGCGCAGGAAGCGTGGCTGGTGCAGGACGGCTTCGTTACCGAGGGCGCGTCATCGAGCGCGCTGATCGTGACGCAGGACGGGACGCTCATCACCCGCCCCAATAGCCAGGCCATACTGCCCGGCTGCACGTGCCGGGCGGTATTGGCGATTGCCGAGCGCGACGGCGTTGCGGTTGACGAGAGGCTGTTCACCGTCGCCGAGGCGCTGGACGCGCGCGAGGCGATTTTGACGAGCGCATCCAATTTTGTTCTGCCCGTCGTTACGATCGACGGGAAAAAGATAGGCCCTGGCACGCCCGGCCCGGTCGCGCGGCGGCTCCGCGAATTGTATATCGAAGCGGCCCGGTCGGCGGGCGCGGCTCACGAGTGATCCATCGTTACGCGATCGGTATTGGCTCCAACCGACGGCATGGCCGCTGGGGGCGACCTGAACAAGTCGTAAAAGGCGCTATCGCGGCACTGCGCGACGGCGATGTCGGCATCGTTGCGGTGTCTCCGATAATCCAGACCGCACCCGTGGGAGCCGCGCGGCGGCGCTTTGCCAATGCCGCGATGCTCGTTGAGGCATCGCTCTCGCCGAACAGCCTGCTCGCTCTGCTCAAGTCGGTCGAGCGCGCGTTCGGCCGCCGGCGGGGAATTCGCTGGGGCGACCGCGTGCTCGACCTCGATATTTTGCTTTGGTCGGGCGGGCGCTGGGCCGATCGCGCGCTGTTGGTGCCGCATCCTCGTCTCGTCGCGCGACGATTCGCGCTCGACCCGCTGGCGCGGATCGCGCCCGAATGGCGGATAAGCGGCCTCGGCACCGTTCGTCAGATGACGGCACGGTTGACCCGGCCCCGACCCGCCCATAGGAGCGGTCGCCGGTCGGGTCCGTAGCTCAGTCGGTAGAGCAAGCGACTTTTAATCGAGAGGTCCCGGGTTCGAGCCCCGGCGGACCCACCAATCCTCTTGGTACTGAATTCCAATACCCGCCCGCCGCAGCACTTTGGCGGACCGCGGTAATTGACAATGGCGAGGTGGCGCTATTGTCTCGCCGAAAGGTGGGAGCGCAGCGACATGGTTGATAGCGAATCGACGGCGCCCGGGTCGCCGCCACTCTGGACCCATATCTACGTCCAGGTGCTCGTAGCGATCCTGCTGGGTGTAATCGTCGGCATCGTGTGGCCGGCATTCGGCGTCGCCCTGAAGCCGCTCGGCGACGGATTCGTCAAACTGGTACGCATGATAATCGCACCGGTGATTTTCCTGACGATCGTCGGCGGGATCGCGCACCTCGGTGAATTGCGGGCACTCGGTCGGATCGTCATCAAGGCGTTCATCTATTTCTTCGCCTTGTCCACCTTCGCGCTGATCGTGGGGTTGATCGTCGCCAACCTGATTCAACCGGGCGCCGGTCTCCACATCAATCCCGCCACGCTGGATAGCGGCAAGATCGCGGAATACGCGGCCAAGGCGCATGATCAGAGCGTCATCGCCTTCCTCCTCGCGATCATTCCCCAGACCTTGTTCGGCGCGCTCGCCGAAGGCGAAATTCTACAGGTGCTGCTGGTCGCGATCCTTGTCGGGATCGCCATCGCGACGGTGGGACAAAAGGCCGCTCCGATCGTAGGCCTGATCGATGCGGCCGAGGCGGTGATCTTCCGTCTGGTCGCGATCCTGATGCGGGCGGCGCCGGTCGGCGCTTTCGGCGCGATGGCCTTCACGATCGGCCAATATGGCGTTGGCGTCCTGGCGAGTCTGGCCGGGTTGGTAGCGACCTTCTACCTGACGTCCCTGCTGTTCGTCATTGTGGTGCTGGGCGCAGTCGCGCGCATCGCGGGTTTCTCGATCACCCGCCTTATCCGTTATCTGACGCCCGAACTCCTGCTGGTACTGGGGACATCCTCGTCCGAAACCGCTTTGCCAAGCCTGATCGACAAACTGGAGCGCGCAGGCTGCGCCCGCCCTGTCGTCGGGCTGGTCGTGCCGACCGGCTACAGCTTCAATCTTGATGGCACCAATATCTACATGACGCTCGCCGCGTTGTTCATCGCGCAGGCATGCGACATCCATCTCTCGCTTGGCCAGCAATTGCTGCTGCTTACGGTGGCCATGTTATCGTCAAAGGGCGCAGCCGGCGTGACTGGCGCCGGTTTCATCACGCTCGCGGCGACGCTGTCGATCATCCCGACCGTCCCCGTTGCCGGCATGGCACTGATACTGGGCGTCGACCGCTTCATGAGCGAATGCCGCAGCCTGACCAATTTTGTCGGCAATGCGGTTGCGACGATCGTCGTTGCACGCTGGGAAGGTGAGCTCGATCGCGAGCTGCTCGCCCGAACGCTTGTCGGGAAGCCGGCCGCCGCATGATGCCCGTGTCGAGGTTCTGTTTCAGTTTCACTGAAACAAGCGCGGCGAAGCTTAAACGAGCCTAGCGGGTCGCGTTATAGGCGAGCTGACGATCGTTCAGCTGGAAACCGATCAGAAGCTCAAAATTGGCCTGATTGATCGCGGCCTTGATCGTCGGATCGGCGAGCGGATCGACCGACGCGTCGGAATCGGTGGCCTTGCGCTTCTTGCGCAATCTTTGCTGTGCTATCGCAGGGAGCGTAGCGAGCGACTTCTGGATATCCGCGCCTGCCGTGCCGGTACCGGTGGCACGCAGCTGACCGTCCGCGAAATGCACCAGCACCTGGCTTTGCTGTTTCGACATGATCGTCGTCCCGCCGCGCATCACCGTCGCAAAGTAAGGCAGGATCAGATCCCGTGCGCCACGCGCGCCGGCGCGGCGCGCGACCACGTCGAACGTCACCTGCGTATGGACTATCTCGCTGCTCTGATCGCAAGTCGTGCGCAAATTGGTGATGGCGGCCGTCACGTCCAGAGCGCGTGCATCCTGGCTCTGTTCGGGGCTGAACAGACTGATATCACCGGTGTAGGCCGGTATTGCCACCGCCGGACAGGTCGAGCGCACAACGTTAAGGCCGCCACTCACATCGAGGTCATCATCTTTTGAGCAGCTCGCCAGGACGGGCAGCAGGACAAGAGCGGGGAGCAGACGACGGATCAAGAGGCGCATCCTAGCGGACCAACGACAAGGCGCGCACTCATAGGAAGCGGCTTTCATGGGGGCAAGCAATCGCTTAGGACGATGCGATGGACCGAGACACTGCGCCCCCGGAAAACAGACCGATGCTGGATCTCGTGATCGCGGCGCCGCGTGGCTTTTGCGCTGGCGTCGACCGCGCCATCCGCATCGTGGAGCTGTCGATCGAGAAATATGGCGCGCCCATCTACGTACGCCATGAAATCGTCCATAATCGCCACGTGGTGGAGGCGTTGCGCGCAAAGGGCGCGATTTTCGTCGAAGAGCTGGACGAAGTGCCCGACGGCTTTCCCGTTGTCTTTTCGGCGCATGGCGTACCGAAAGCCGTACCGAACAAAGCCGCTGAACGCGGGCTCGACTATATTGACGCGACCTGCCCGCTGGTCTCGAAAGTCCACCGCCAGGCCGAACGGCTGGTCGCCGCCGGAAGGCACATATTGTTCATCGGCCACCGTGGTCATCCCGAGGTGATCGGCACGTTCGGCCAGGTTCCACCCGGTTCGATGACCCTCGTCGAGACCAACGATGATGCCCTCATCGTCGCCCCGGCCGATCCGGCCAGGCTCGCCTTCCTCACCCAGACGACATTGTCGGTCGACGATACCGCGCAGGTGGTGGCGACGCTGAAACGGCGTTTCGCAGGGATCGAGGGCCCGCGCGGCGAGGATATTTGCTATGCGACTTCCAATCGCCAGGCGGCTGTCAAGGATATCGCGGCCGAATGCGATGCGCTGCTGGTGATCGGCGCGCCGAACTCCTCCAATTCGGTCCGCCTGGTGGAGGTCGCGTTGCGCGCGGGCAAACGGGCGAAGCTCATCGAAAGCGCGGCTGATCTTGACGTAAACTGGCTGGAAGGCGTCCGCACGCTGGGTATCACAGCCGGCGCCTCGGCGCCCGAAATATTGGTGCGCGAACTGGTCGCTCGATTGGAAGAGCATTTTACGATCAGCGAGCGCGAGGTGCCAGGCCTGCCCGAATCGATGATATTCAAATTGCCGCGCGCGCTGGAAGCCGCCTGACCGGTCCGGCACAAGGATGGCAGTTTATACCCATGTCTCCGCGGAGGCGCTGTCCGCCTTGCTCGCGCGTTATGACGCGGGCACGCTGACCTCGCTCAAGGGCATCGCCGAAGGGGTCGAAAACAGCAATTATCTGGTCGGCACGACCACTGGGCGCTTCATTCTGACCCTATATGAAAAGCGGGTCGATAGCGCCGATCTGCCCTTCTTCATGGCATTGCTCGACCACCTCGCCGCCAGGGGCCTGCCAGTCCCGCGCGCGATCGCCGACCGATCGGGCAAACAGATCCAGGAGGTTGCCGGCCGCCCCGCGTGCCTGATCGAATTCCTCGACGGCGTCTCGGTCAGCCACCCCTCGCCCCGCCAGGCGCAGGCTACCGGAGCCGCGCTCGGCAGGCTGCATGCCGCGCTCGCCGATTTTGCCGGCGAACGACCCAATATGCTCGGATTGGCGGAATGGCGACCATTGGCACAGCGCTGCGGCGGCGATCTCGATCTGATTTCGGCTGGTCTCGGCGCCCGTGTGAATGAAGAGCTGGATTGGCTTGACCATGCCTGGCCGCGCGATCTTCCACACGCGGTCATCCATGCCGACCTGTTTCCCGACAATGTGCTGATGCGCGGCGACACGGTTACGGGCATGATAGACTTCTATTTCGCCTGCCGCGACGTGCGCGCGTGGGATCTGGCCGTGACGCACGCCTCGTGGTGCTTTGAAAATGACGGCACGGGCTTTCACCGTGATCTGGCAGCGGCGATGGTCGAGGGATATTGCGCCACGTTCGGCCTTTCGCCGGAGGAGCGCGCTGCTTTCCCAGCGCTTGCCCGCGGCGCCTGTCTGCGCTTTCTGCTGACTCGCGCATGGGACTGGCTCAACACGCCCGCCGACGCGCTGGTGACGCGCAAGGACCCGCTCGCTTTCCTTCGCCGGCTCGATTTCTACCGCGACGCGACCCTCGAAAGCCTTGGCCTGTGAGCGAGCTGCCATCCGTTCAGATCGCGACCGACGGCGCCTGCAAGGGGAATCCGGGTCCGGGAGGATGGGGTGCCGTCATCAAATTCGGTGACAAGGAGAGGACGCTGTCGGGCGGGGAGCGGCTCACCACCAACAACCGGATGGAAATGACCGCCGCGATCCGGGCGCTCGAAGCGTTGAAGCGACCCTGCCGGGTGGTCCTGTC
This sequence comes from Sphingomonas sp., assembly GCA_035554515.1. GTDB lineage: Bacteria > Pseudomonadota > Alphaproteobacteria > Sphingomonadales > Sphingomonadaceae > Sphingomonas_I. Next base: position 10,101 of record DATMIP010000103.1, read on the forward strand.
GACCGACAGCCGCTATGTGATGGACGGGCTGACGAAATGGCTGGCGGGCTGGCAACGCAATGGCTGGAAGACGGCATCCAGGCAGCCGGTGAAGAATGCCGACCTATGGCAGGAATTGATCGCTGCCTCCGCGCCGCATCGCATCCGCTGGCAGTGGGTCAAAGGCCATGCCGGTCATCCCGAGAATGAGCGCGCCGACAGGCTGGCGAGCGACGCCGCAATCAAGGCGGGAGGCGGCTGAGCAACCCTACCCACCCCAATGGAACTGCCGGGCACACATTACGCAACTGATACTGATATTGGTCCAACGATCTGGTCCAGGCGTGGTTTCCCAAAAAATTGACATATGTCAGGACATGATCACCGGGCTGGCGCCCGTGGTCGCTTATTGCTAATAAGTCGCACAAACAGTGGAAGGTCCATAGGTGCGTCTCGATCAGCTTCCCCTCCGCGCCCCCTCGCGTATCGCATCGGTCGATTGGAACATGCTGGGCCCACGTGAAGCGCGCCGACTGCGCGAGCTTGGATTTGACGATGGCGTGGCGATCGAAGCATTGCACCGGGGCGCGCTCAAGGGACCACTGGCGTGTCGGGTAGGGCGGATGATCATCGCTGTCCGGCGCGCAGTCGCCGCCTCGGTGATCGTAGAGCCCGCATGAACCAGCAAACGCCCTCAGAGGCCGCTGGATGAATAACGCGCCAATGGTGGCATTGGTCGGCAATCCGAATGCCGGCAAGTCGGCTCTGTTCAACGCCCTGACCGGCGCGCGCCAGAAGGTCGGTAATTATCCGGGCGTGACCGTCGAGCGCAAGGCCGGACGCATGGCGCTGGATGATGGCCGCCCGCTCGAACTGATCGACCTTCCCGGTACCTACAGCCTCGAGCCGCAGAGCCCGGACGAGCAGGTTACGCGTGATGTTCTCTTCGGCCGCCAGGCAGGCGAACGCACGCCATCCGCGCTGGTGGTGGTGATCGATGCCACCAATCTGGACAACCATCTGCGCTTCGTCCTGCAGCTTATCACGCTTGGCCTGCCGACGATCGTGGCGCTCAACATGATCGATATGGCGACACGCGACGGGCTCGAGATCGATACCGCCCGCCTCTCCGCCGAGCTCGGTGTCCCGGTCGTGCCGACGGTAGCCGTGCGCAAGCGCGGGCTTGAAGATCTGCGCGCCGCGCTCGGCCGCGCGGTCGTGGGGGGCGGAAAACCCGCTTTCGCCTCCGAGCGACCGAGCGACATCAGCGCGCAGCAACGCGAGGCGCGCCGGATCGCGGCTGTGGTGACGGTCCAGATTCACAAGGAGAATGGCTGGACCCAGCGTCTGGACAGGTTTGCGCTCCATCCGGTGCTCGGCCCGATCCTGCTGGCAACGTTGATGTTCGTCATGTTTCAGGCGGTCTTTTCGTGGAGCCAGCTGCCGATCGAATGGCTCGCCTCCGCGCAGGCTTGGCTGGCCGACGAAGCCGTTCGGATCCTTCCGGCCGGATTCGTCCGTTCGCTGCTGGTCGACGGCGTGATCAACGGCGTGGGATCGGTCGTGGCCTTCCTCCCCCAGATCCTGATCCTGTTCTTCTTCATTCTGCTGCTCGAGGCATCGGGCTATATGGTGCGCGCCGCTTTCCTGATGGATCGGCTCATGGCGGGCGTGGGCCTGTCGGGACGGGCCTTCATCCCCCTGCTTTCCTCCTTTGCGTGCGCGATCCCGGGCATCATGGCGACGCGCTCGATCGATGATCCGCGCGACCGGTTGACGACGATCCTGATCGCGCCTCTGATGACCTGCTCGGCGCGCCTCCCCGTTTATGCGGTGATTATCGGTGCCTTCATTCCTGCGCGGCGGGTGGCGCCCGGAGTCGGTCTGCAGGGTCTCGTGCTGTTCACCCTGTACCTCGCCGGCATTTTCGGGGCGATGGTGGTAGCCGGCGTGATCAAGCGCACCATCGCCCGGGGCGGCGGCGGCGGTTTCATGATGGAGCTGCCGAAATATCAGATGCCCGTGTGGCGCGACGTTGCGCTCGGGCTATGGCAGCGCGCGCTCATCTTCATGCGCCGCGCGGGGACCGTGATCCTGGCGGTGACGGCGATATTATGGCTGCTTACCTCCTATCCTCAGGCGCCGGCGGGCAGCGGCATCAAGCAAAGCGAATATTCGATAGCGGGCCGGATCGCATCGGGGCTCGAGCCCATCGTCCGCCCGATCGGCTTCAATCACGCCATGGCGCTTGCGATCGTGCCAGCCATGGCCGCACGCGAAGTGGCGGTCTCGGCCTTGCAGACCGTCTATTCGATCGATGCGGGGGATGACGAGAAGGTCGGGCAGGAACGCCTCGCGCAGCGGCTGCGCGGGGCCTGGTCGTTGCCGACGGCATTGGCCTTCCTCGCCTGGTTCGTCTTCGCGCCGCAATGCCTGTCAACGATCGCGGTAATCCGGCGCGAGACCAATGGCTGGCTTTGGCCGGCATTCACGCTCGGCTATCTTTTCACGCTCGCATGGCTTGCCGCCGGTGCCACTTTCTGGGTAGCCACGACGCTCGGACTCTAGGAGCGGAAGAAGATTATGGCCGGCAGCGTCAACAAGGTAATATTGGTCGGCAACCTGGGGCGCGACCCGGAATCGCGCAGCTTCCAGAATGGCGGCAAGGTTGTGAACCTGCGCATCGCCACCTCTGAAAGCTGGAAGGATCGCAATAGCGGCGAGCGCAAGGAGAAGACCGAGTGGCATTCGGTCGCGATCTTCAGCGAGGGCCTCGCCAACGTCGCGGAAAAATATCTGCGCAAGGGCAGCAAGGTTTACCTCGAAGGCGCACTCCAGACCCGCAAATGGCAGGGACAGGACGGCCAGGACAAATATTCGACCGAGGTGGTGCTTCAGGGCTTCAATGCCGTGCTGGTGCTGCTCGACAGGCGCGAAGGTGAAGGGGGCGGGCGCAGCGGCGGCTGGGACGAGGAGGCCGGCGGCAACGACTTCAATTCCAGCTTCGCCGGCAGCGGCGGCGGTGGGTCGCGCGCCGGCGCCGCGGCGCCGAGCGGCGGCCGCCCGGCGGCGTTCGACAGCGATCTGGACGACGACGTCCCCTTCTGAAGAGCGAGCCCGGGGTACCCCCGACCGCTGAGGAATATCGATGGCGCGCGAGCAGTCCGCGTCGAAGCGGCCGCCAACGACTGGAGGCCATTCCCGATCCCTTCATCGGAAAAGGCGGGATATCCTATGCCTATCTGGCGGAGCGCATTGAAGAAATGGCTCAGAGGCGATCGCGCAATGCTTTGAGCGCGGCGAATGGTCCGGCATCCTCCTCGCCGATCACGCCAAGCGCACGCAATTTGTCGTCGGCGTCCGGCGCGCGCGGAAATGGATCGAGCGCAAGCGCCAATGTCTGGGCAACCGCTTCGCCGAGATCGACGGCATTCCCCTCATAAGAAATTTCGTCGAGATCATTCTCATCGAGCTCCATTTCCTCATCGGGTTCGTCACTCGCCCGCTCCGCGACGAAACGCAGCGTGAAGGGTTCGGCAATCGATGCGGGCACGGGATCGCCGCTGGCTACACAGGCCTGGACCACGTCCGCCCGCAACCGCCCGGTCGCGATTACAATATCGCCATCGCGGACGAGCTCCGCCGTCGCTTCGAGGAGGCCAATCCCGATCAGGTCGAACCGGTGCTCGACCGCAATTCGCTCCGCCTCATTCGCTTCGATCGTGACCGCGCGAGGGGTGCTCCCGAGTTCATCGAGGCGGAACGGGCGCGAAAATTCGGGGGTCATGCCGGCCATCGCCCCCCTATCAATGAGGCCGCAGGCGTCGCGAAGAGCTTGCCGTGCAAGGCGATCAGCCCGTCGCGCACCGCCGCCGCGGCGTCAGCGCCCGGCGCCGCCCCGCGATAGATATTGCGTTCGATCACACCATCCAGATCGCCGCCGGCAAAGGCCTCACGCAGCGCGCCGAGGCGGCCGCCGAGCGCACCCATCATCCGGCCGATATGCTTGCCCACGACAATATCTCCTACTCCGCGCTCGCGCAGCTGGCCGTCCATATCCTCGACAAACAATTCAGTCAGGTGAGCCGACGGCGCCCGGGCCATTTCACCTTCCGCCTCCAGCCGCAGCAGCACGAGGCTCAATGTGGCCGCGACCATGTCGAAACGCCCATCGAGCGTATCGGGCACGCCGCCGTCGCGATACCATGTCGGACGGCGCGCTTCCGCCACCACGGCCTGATAGAGAGGCGCCAGCGCATCGCGCTCGCTGCGCCCGAACAGACGATGCCAAAGTCCAGCCATTTACCGCATCTCCAAGGCCCACCGCTTGCGGAGCCTGTCCGCGCCGCATATTGAAGCCGCCGACCGCGGTTGCAATCCCGATGCGCGGGACGGTGATCGCTCAGGCTGGATTCAGCGGGCAGCGGCAAGAATCGGGCTTTATCGGAAAAGGGTTTCGTTCATGACAGCATCGATCAGGCGTGGGACCATCATGGCGCTGACGCTGGTGGTGCTCGGCGGCTGCGCGGAGGTGCGTGATCACAAGGGCTATGTTGTCGACAATAGTCTGATCAACACGGTCCAGCCGGGCGTGGACAACCGGGATTCGGTTGCCAAGACGCTGGGTCGCCCCACGTTCGACAGTCAGTTCGATTCCGCCGCGACCTGGTATTATCTTTCGCGCGAAACGCGCCAGCTCGCCTTCAACACCCCGCGCGCAACCCAGCAGACGCTGCTTGCCGTTCGCTTCGCCGCAAATGGCGACGTCGCCTCGGTCCAGCGCACCGGGATCGAAACGATTCGCGAGGTCAAGCCGTACGGCAAGAAAACGCCCGTGCTCGGCGCGCACCACACCTTCTTTTCGGAATTGTTCGGCAATATCCAGGCAGGCAGTTCGGACCGAGCAACAACCGCGGACAATCCCGGCGGATAAGGCTTGCTGGGCGTGGTCGTCGTCCCCCAGCCGTCATCCCAGCGCAGGCTGGGATCTCGTCTGGTAAGGGACACTCGCCTCCTGAGATGCCAGCCTGCGCTGGCATGACGGGAATATTTGCGCAGCGCCAGAAATTGGTTTGATGACCAAAGCAGCTTATCCCCCGTCGTTGCGCGCCGCATGGCGGCGAGGGACTCCAGGCGGGCCTGTCAAAAGGCAACGCTGACGCCTTAGTGGGCGATCCCCGCTCCGGCCAGGACCGCCAGGGTGAGCAATTCCGAGGCGGTCGCCGACATCGTGGCGATCTGCACCGGCTTTTCCATGCCGACCAGCATCGGTCCGATCACGGCGTCGCCGTCAACCTCGCGCAGCAATTTGGCCGAGATGTTTGCCGATTGCAGGCCCGGCATGATCAGGACGTTGGCCGGCCCCGACAGGCGGTTGAACGGGTAATTCTTCCGCATGCTCGGATTCAGCGCGACGTCAGGCGCCATCTCGCCCTCGAACTCGAAGCCCGGATCTTTCTTTTCCAGCAGGGCTACTGCGTCGCGGACATTGTCGATCCACTCGCCGGGAGGATTGCCGAATGTCGAATAGGACAGAAAGGCGACGCGCGGTTCGTGCCCCATGCGCCGCGCGACCGCGGCGGTATGTTCGGCGATCGCAACCAGTTCCTTGGGTGTGGGACGCTCGGTCACCATCGTATCGGCCATGAAGACCGTATGCTTCTTTCCCACGATAACGTGGATGCCGCATGGCCGCCGTCCCTCGATCGGGTCGATCACGCGGCGTATCTGCCGCAGCGTCTTACCGTAGGTCCGGGTGACGCCCGTGATCATCGCGTCCGCCTCTCCAAGCGCGAGCAGCAACGCGCCGAATATGTTGCGGTCCTGGTTGACCATCGCCTCCACTTCACGGCGCAGATAGCCGCGGCGCTGGAGCCGGTTGTACAGATAATCGACCATCTGCGGCACGAGCGGCGAATGGCGGCTGTTGTGCAGCTCAAAGCTTTCGGGATCGCTCACCCCCAGCGCCCGAAGCTTTTCGGGAACTTCGTCGCGGCCGACCAACACCGGTGTGCCATAGCCGCCATCGCGGAAGGCGATGGCCGCGCGCAGCACGACTTCCTCCTCCGCCTCCGCGAAGACGACCCGCTTGGGATTCGCGCGCGCATTGGCGTGCGCCAGCGTGAGCACGGAGGTCGCCGGGCTCAGGCGGGCCTTCAGTTTCTCGCGATATGCTTCAAGGTCCTCGATCTGGTGACGTGCCACGCCGGTGCGCATCGCCGCTTCGGCCACCGCCACCGGAATGATCTCCATCAGTCGCGGATCGAAGGGTGCGGGAATGATATAATCGGGCCCGAAGCGCGGTGCGTGGCCGCCATAGGCGGCCGCCACCTCTTCGGGCACCTGTTGCCGGGCAAGGCTGGCGAGCGCCTCGGCGGCCGCGATCTTCATCTCCTCATTGATCGCGGTCGCGCGCACGTCCAGCGCTCCGCGGAAAATGAAGGGGAAGCCGAGCACGTTGTTGACCTGGTTCGGATAGTCCGAACGACCGGTGGCCACGATCACGTCGGGGCGCGCGGCCTTGGCATCGGGTGGGGTGATTTCCGGATCGGGATTGGCCATCGCGAAGATAACCGGCCGTTTGGCCATCGTCTTGACCATTTCGGGCTTGAGCGCACCGGCCGCCGACAGGCCGAGGAACACATCCGCGCCTACCATGGCCTCGGCAAGGGTGCGCCGATCGGTCTTGGCGGCATGTGCCGATTTCCATTGATCCATGCCTTCGGTGCGACCCTGGTAGATCACGCCGGAGCGGTCGCACATCAGCACCTTGTCGGGGGACACGCCCATTGCCTTGATCAGCGCGGTACAGGCGATAGCCGCCGCCCCCGCGCCGTTTACGACGACGTTGATGTCCTTGAGATCACGGCCTGTGAGATAGCAGGCGTTGATCAGGCCGGCGGCGGTGATGATCGCGGTGCCGTGCTGATCGTCATGCATCACAGGAATATTCATGCGCTCGCGCAAGGTCTGCTCGATCACGAAACATTCGGGCGCCTTGATATCTTCGAGATTGATGCCCCCGAACGATGGTTCCAGCAGCGCGACGGCATTGCAGAAGGCATCGACATCCTCGGTCGCGAGCTCGAGATCGATCGCGTCGACATCGGCGAAGCGCTTGAACAGCACCGCCTTGCCCTCCATCACCGGCTTGGATGCCAGCGCGCCAAGATTGCCGAGGCCCAGAATGGCGGTGCCATTCGAGATCACGGCGACGAGGTTGCCCTTGGCGGTATAATCGTAAGCGCAATCGGGATTTTCCGCGATCGCGCGCACCGGCACCGCGACGCCAGGTGAATAAGCCAGGCTGAGGTCGCGTTGCGTCGCCATGGGCTTCGAGGCGATGATCTCGATCTTTCCCGGACGCCCGGACGAATGAAAGTCGAGCGCCTCGCGCTCGGAAAATTGAATGTTGCTGTCTTCGGCCACTTTTTTAGGCTCCGCTCCCGATCAACTCCACTAGCCAGCGTTTTCGCTGCCGTCACCCCATTGCGAAGCCATCCCCCGACCGGCTAGTCCCCGCGGCTCACCAGAATCACGGGGACAGGCAATGTCAGATACGGTTGCAGCCGACCAGCTGCGCCTCTTCATCGAACGGATCGAGCGGCTCGAAGAAGAGAAAAAGGGCATGGCGGACGATATCCGCGACGTCTACGCCGAGGCGAAAAGCCAAGGTTATGACAGCAAAACGATGCGCGCCATCGTACGGTTGCGGAAGATGGAGAAGCATGCCCGCGACGAGGCGGAAGCGCTGCTTGACACCTACAAGGCCGCGCTCGGCCTCCACTAAGTTGATGGGCGCGGTGCCGCGCGCTAGGGGTACGGCACATCCTCCTCCCACCAGAAAAAGAAGAAGCGGGCGCCATGGCCGGCCATAGCAAGTTCAAGAACATCATGTATCGCAAGGGCTCGCAGGACAAGAAGCGCTCGGCGCTTTTTTCAAAGCTTTCCCGCGAAATAACCGTAGCGGCGCGGGCTGGCCTGCCCGATCCGAACATGAACGCGCGGCTTCGCGCCGCGGTGATTACCGCGCGCAAGGAGGGCATGCCCAAGGACAATATCGAACGCTCGATCAACAAGGCGTCGGGCG
>DATMIP010000104.1:0-10902 GCA_035554515.1 Sphingomonas sp.
GCCCACGGCGATCAGCCGGCGCGGGATGCCGGTCGACTCCGCCGGCAGCGCCGGCGAGGTGGCGGGGCGCAGCCTCATGCCGCCAGCAGCGCGGGCTCGGGGCACGGGCGCGGCGTGCGCGCGACCGGCACCGGAGCGGGTGCGGCCTGGGGCGTGGTCTCGACGACCTGCCCTGCGGCGTCCTCGGCGCTCCAGCGCGTCATCGTGCGGCGCAGCGAGCCGAGGGCGACGAGCCCGATCGGCGCCGGCAGCCAGATGGCGATCGCGCGGTAGGCCAGCACGGAGACGAGCGCGAGGTCGGCCGGCACCGAGAAGGCCACGAGGACGCCGACGATGCCCCCGCTCACGGCGCCCGGGATCGGGATCGTGTTGCCGACCTGGCCCACGAAGTAGGCGAGCACGACGACGGCGAACGGCGGCGGCGCGCCGAACGCGTGCAGCATCGCCCACAGCACCGAGGCGTCGAACGTCCACCAGGCCAGCGCCCCGAGCAGGCGGCGTGACCGGATTGGAAGCCCCTCCCCCTACCCCAAAACGTCCCCCAGCGCAGGCTGGGGTCTCAGGAGATAAAAGCGCGCGCCCACCATACGAGATCCCAGCCTTCGCTGGGATGACGTATTGTCAGGCCGGCGTGCCCGCCCGCGCGCCTAATGCAGCTTGGCGATGGCGAGCTTGTCGGCCTTGGCGCGTTCCTTGACCGAATCCTCGCTGCGGGTGAGCGCCTTGGCGATCGCCTTCAACGCCATGCCCTTTCTGGCGAGCAGATGCAGCTTCTGGATTTCGGCGCTGGTCCATGGTTGGCGATGCCGTTCGAACCGTTCCGCCATGTCGCGCCTCCCAAAACCTGCGTGGCGCCGCTTATAGCGATCAGCCCGGCGGCGTGAAGCGCAGCAGCCGCCCCTCGCGGGCGCTGCGGCGCGCGAATTCGATGATCGAGAGGCCGGCGAGCGCATCCGCGGGATCGACCGGGGGCGGACGCCCGTGGAGGATCGCTTCGGCAACGCGTTCGTAGAAGATGCGCCAGTCGCCGGGCTGGGTCGGGATCGGACGGCTGCCTTCGGCGTCGGTCAACAGGCCGTAAGCTGCCGGATCGTCCTCGCCATAGCCCGGCTGGTGCGGGCCTCCGCCAGCGCGCAACGCCTGTTCCTGCGGATCGAGGCCATATTTGACGAAGCTGCCGTCCGATCCATGAAGCGCGAAGCGCGGCCGGGGCGATGCCACGAGGCTGGATGCCGACAGGATTACCCGCCTCGGCCCATAATGAAGGCCTATTTCAAAATAATCGTCCACGAATGCGTCGGTGCGCTGGCAGCCAATGTCGCCGGCGATCGCGTCGGGATAACCGAACAGCCGGATCGACTGGTCGACGAGGTGCGGTCCGAGATCGGCGAGCAAGCCGGTGCCTTCACCGGGGACCTCGCGCCAGCCCTCCTTGATCTTCGGCCTGAAGCGATCCCAGCGCATTTCGGCGAGCACGATCTCGCCCAGGCGTCCGCTCCTGACGAGATTATGGACGGTCAGGAAATCGCCGTCCCAGCGGCGGTTGTGGAACACGCTCAGCATCTGCCCGCGGTCGCGCGCCAGATAGATCAGATCGGCGCCGTCGCGCGCATCGAGCACGAACGGCTTGTCGACCACGACATGCTTGCCGGCGAGCAGCGCCGCGCGCGCAAGCGTTGCATGCGTCTTGTTGGGGGTGGCGATGACGACCAGCTGGACAGCGTCATCGGTGAAGGCTCCCTCGGGATCGGCCGAGACGATCGCGTCGGGAAAAGCGCGCGCCACGTCAGCCGCGCGCGAACTCACCACGCGGGTAAGCCGAAGGCGGGGCTCGGCGGCGATCAGCGGCGCGTGAAAGACGGCCCCCGCGAGCCCGTAACCGATCAGCGCCACATTCACCGCCATACATCCTCCATCCCCGCTTTGTCCGGCGGTGGACATTCGTTCGGTCCACGCGATATCGGCGTATCACAGGGCGACATATATCAAAGACAAGGACCTGGGCGTTTCGGAATAGTTTCGGAATATGGATAGCGATCACCGCGGAGCGTGACGCTGCAGGCGCGATTCTCCCGGAAGATCTGCCGACAGCCGGGCCACAGGATCAATCATCCCATGTCGGTGCGCCGCCGCCCTCGCCTCTATCGAGCTAGGACCGATGGCGCGGCGAAACGATCTCGATCAGGCCGCGCGCAAATGGCTGGCGCGACGGTAGCGCCAGTTCGCCAGATGCGCCACGCCGATGGCCAGGCTGCCGACGACCGTCACCGGCATTTCGAGCCGGGTCTGGCCCCAATGGGTCGCCGCAAGCGTCAGCAGGGTCAGGCCGAGCGTGCCGGCGACGAGCGGCGCCGCCAGGCGGTGGCGCCGGAAGCCGGCGAACAATGCGCCCGCGGTGGCGGGAATTGCCAATGCGAGCGCGACCAGGTGGAAATTTTCGGGGATCGGTATCGCTGCAGACAGGACCGGAATCGCCGCGATCAGCAGCGGCAAGACGAGGCAGTGCACCAGGCAGGCGATCGTCGCCCCCACCGCGATTCCCTCGATCAGATCATCCTTGCGCGCCATGGCTCCGCCACATGGGCGAGGCCGCCACAAAACGCAATGATATATTGTATCACCATTGTTCCGCTGGCGTTCGGATGTGGCGATGGTAAGCTGGCCTGATGGCGAGCGAGGCTTCCGGTCGCTGGAGCTATCGTCACAAGCTGCCCACGCGGCTGTGGCATTGGCTGAACGCGCTCACGATCTTCATCCTGCTGATGAGCGGGCTGATGATCTTCAATGCCCATCCCCATCTCTATTGGGGCAAATATGGCGCGAATTTCGATCCGTCCTGGCTCGGCATCGGCCCGACTCCGCAGGGCGGCGGGGAGCTGCGCATCTTCGGCACGCATATCCCGACGACCGGCCTGCTCGGCCATTGGAAGGATCAGCATGGCGCGATCCAGACACGCGCTTTTCCTTATTGGGCGACGATTCCCGGCCATTACAGCCTGGCGGGCGCGCGACGCTGGCATTTCCTGTTCGCGTGGGTGCTGATCCTTGGCGGTACCGCTTATTTCATAACCAGCGTGATCAATCGCCATTTCCGCAAAGATCTGGCGCCCTCGCGCGATGAATTGCGGCTGCGCCATCTGTGGCAGGACATCAAGGATCATGCCCGGCTGCGGCTGCCGACGGGCGACGCCGCCGGCCGCTACAATCCGCTCCAGAAGCTCGCTTATATCGGGGTGATCTTCGTCTTGATCCCGATGATGATCCTGACCGGGCTGACGATGGCGCCCGCCTTCGACGCGACCTTCCCGCAATTGCTGTGGCTGTTCGGCGGCCGGCAATCGGCGCGCTCGATCCATTTCCTGTGCGCGATGGGATTGCTCGCCTTCATCGTCGTCCATCTGGTGATGGTGATGCTCGCCGGGCCGATCAACGAGATACGATCGATGATCACCGGCTGGTTCCGCACGCCCCCGGAGAAGCAGCGCCATGGCTAGGCCCCTGTCCCGCCGCAGCGCGCTCGCAATAAGCGGCGGCCTGCTGCTCGGCGGCTGCGACAGGATCGCGGCCACGCGGCCGGCTCGCAGCGCGTTTCTCGGTGCCGAGGGCCTGACCTACCGCGTCGATCGCCTGATCACCCCGCGCGATGCGCTCGCCCCCGAATTTGCCGGCGCGGACGTCTCGCCGATTTTCCGTTCGAACGGCACGGCCCGGCCGGGCTCGTCGGATTATGCGCGATTGCTGGCCGGCAATTTCACCGACTGGCGGTTGCACGTCGGCGGGCTCGTGGCACGGCCGCTCGCCATTTCGCTCGACCAGCTCAAGGCGCTGCCCCAGCGCACCCAGACCACGCGCCACGATTGCGTCGAAGGCTGGAGCGCGATCGGCCGCTGGACGGGGCCCGTGCTCGGCCCGATCCTGCAATTTGCCGGCCTGTCGGGCGCCGCACGCTATATCGTCTTCCATTGCTACGACGATTTCGGCGGCATCTCTTATTATGAGAGCGTCGACCTGGTCGATGCCTTCCACCCGCAGACGATTCTGGCCTGGGCGCTCAACGGCCAGCCCCTGCCCGTCCCCAACGGCGCGCCGCTGCGCTTGAGGGTCGAGCGCCAGCTCGGCTACAAACAGGCCAAATATCTGCGCGGCATAGAGGCGGTGGCGAGCCTCGACCGGATCGGCGCGGGCAAGGGGGGTTATTGGGAGGATGCGGCCGATTATGCCTGGTATGCGGGGATTTAGCCGGACGGCGATCGCTCTCGCATTGCTGACCAGTCTTGCCGGGGCGGCGCCTCCTCTACCGGTTCATGTCGGCGGCCGCGCTATCCGGTACAGCGATGGCAGCCTCGGTTTCGGCTGGCCCGCCACCTATTTCGAAGGCGCGTTCGAAGGCACCGGCGTCTCGGTCGCGGTCGAAACCACGACCGACTGGATGCAGCTGTCGGTCGATGGAACAAGGAGGGTCCTGCTGACCCAGCCCGGCGCGGCCAGCATGACGCTATCGGGGCTTCTCCCCGGCGCGCATATCGTGCGGCTCGAGAAGCTGACCGAGAGCCAGAGCGGAGGTGGGCGCTTCATCGGCTTTTATCCGGTCGACGGGGGACGTCCACTGCCTGCGCCGAGCCATCCTCGCCGAATCGAATTCATCGGAGACAGCCATAGCGTCGGTTATGGCGATCTTTCGCCGACAAGGGATTGTTCCACGCAGGAAGTCCATGATCGTACCGACAGCCAGCAGGCTTTCGGCCCCCTGCTGGCGCGCCATTTCGATGCCGATTACCGGGTCATCGCTTTTTCAGGGTTCGGCGTCGTCCGCAATTATGCAGGCATGGACTCCGGGCTGAGCCTGCCCATCATCTATCGGCGAATGAAGCCCGATGAGCCGGCCAGACTGGAGCAGGATGGCGAGTCATGGCGCCCGCAACTGATCGTCATCAATCTTGGTACCAACGATTTCTCGACACCGCTCCACGCGGGCGAGCGATGGCCGGACGACGCCCGGCTGCGCGCCGATTACCGCGCCACATATGTCGCGTTCGTACGCGGGTTGATCGCGAAGCAGCCGCAAGCCCGCCTGATCCTGATCGGCTATCCCTCGTTCCAGGCCGAAGTCAGCCAGGTAGCGGCGATCCTGAATCGCGATGCCCGCCGGCCCGTTCTGACGTTCGTTTCCGGCAATCTCGAACTAACCGGCTGCCACTTCCACCCGTCGCTCAACGATCATCGGGCGATGGCAGCCGGCCTTCAGGACCTGCTCGATCGACATTCCGAAGTCTGGAGCGCTCGCTGACCGCCGGCGGCGTGTTCGCGAATGCCACCGAAATTGCGCCCGCACGGCGCCTTCGATAGGACCGCACCCCAGCGACCGGCCGGCAAGCCGTCGCAGCGGGAGAGCAGGATGTCGTTTGGCCGCATTGCGACATTGCTGTTTGCGACCGGAATGACGTGCATCGCGCATGCCGGACCGATTCTGGTCGCGGGTGATATGCGTCCCGGCCTCAGCCTGGACGGGCCGTGGCATTATTCGGTTGATCCTTATCGCGATGGCGAGGGCGGTTTTCACGGCGGCGACCCCGGCGTGGGCCATCGCCGCTGGGCCGATATCGACGCCGATGCGGCGATGAAAGCCGATCCCGCCGCGCTCTACGAATATGACATGGAACAGTCGCCAATCGCGACTTTGCCTTCGTCTTGGCTGACGCATTCGGCTGAGATGCGTCATTATCAGGGCCTGGTCTGGTACCAGCGCAAGTTCGACGCTCGACCCAAAGCGGGAATGCGCCAGTTTCTGCGTTTCGGTGCGGTCAATTATCGTGCGACCGTATGGCTCAACGGCAAGAAGGTAGGCGAACATGAGGGCGGCTTCACCACCTTCGCGGTAGAGGTTACGGGCATATTGCGCGCCGGCGGGAACCGGCTGGTGATCGCCGCCGATTCCGAACCGAGCGAGACGAGCATACCCCCGCTGGTCACCGACTGGGAGAATTATGGCGGCATCACCCGCAGCGTACGGCTGATCGAAACGCCCTCCACCTTCATCGACGACATGTCGGTGCGGCTCACCGCCGACGGCAGAATCGCGGTGGAAGCGGGGCTCGACGGGGTGGCCATGGCCGGGCAGACAGTGACGCTGCGCATTCCAGAACTTGCCGTCACGATCACAGGCAGGACCGGTGCCGACGGTCGATGGTCGGCGTCGCTTGCGGCACCTTCACGACTGCGACGCTGGTCGCCCGACACGCCCAAGCTCTACGCGGTAAGCATCACCGGCGGCGGCGACACCCTGACCGACCAGATCGGCTTCCGCACGATCGCCGTGCGCGGTGCCCGGATATTGCTCAACGGGAAGCCGATCTTCCTGCGCGGCATCTGCATCCACGAGGAGGAGATCGGAGCCAATCCCACCCGCAACATCACGCCCGAGGCGGCTCATGCGCTGCTTGCCCAGGTCAAGGACGGGCTGCATGGAAATTATGTGCGACTTGCCCATTATCCGCATTCGGAGGTGATGACACGAGAGGCGGATCGGATGGGGCTGCTCGTGTGGAGCGAGATCCCGATCTACTGGCGTGTCGCGTTCGACAATCCCGGCACGCTGGTTCGCGCCCGCGCGATGCTTGCCGAGGAGATCGCGCGCGACCGCAACCGCGCCTCGATCATCATCTGGTCGATCGCCAACGAGACGCCGATCGGCGCCGCGCGCAACGATTTCCTGATCGCGCTGGCTGACGATGCGCATCGCCTGGATCCCGGCCGGCTCGTTTCGGCCGCGTTGCTGACCGGGCGCAGGACGGTGGACGGCCATCCCGAGATGGTGATGAACGATCCGCTCGTCGGCCACATCGACGTCGTCGCGATCAACACTTATAATGGCTGGTATACCGATGACCGGCTGGCCGACGTGCCGAGCATCAGCTGGCGTGTACCGGCCGACAAGCCGCTCGTCCTGTCCGAATTCGGGGCGGATGCGAAGGCCGGCTTCCATGACACGGTCACGATGCGGAAGAATTCGGAGGAATATCAGGCCGAATATTTCCGCCAGACGCTGAAGATGGCCGACAGGATACCGACATTGGTTGGCCTGAGCCCGTGGATATTGAAGGATTTCCGCTCGCCCCGCCGCCAGCACCCGGTTTTCGAGGCGGGCTGGAATCGCAAGGGCCTGATCTCGGAGGTCGGACAACCGAAGCAAGCCTTCGCCGTGCTCGCGGACTATTATGCCGGGAAGGCCGCCATATCCCGATGAACGGAATCGTCTTGCCTACCGAGCCGGACCGGACACGGACGGCGTCGAACATATCTGACCACCATATCCAGACAAGGGATCGCGGCCGATGAGGTTTCCCGTTTTCGCGGCAATGATTGCTCTCGTCGCCGTTCCCGCGGCGCGGGCCGGGGTCGTATCGCCCCGTATCTTCGTGAACGGCACCAGCTTCGGCAAGACCGCCGAGGGACGTGAAGCGCATATCTATACGCTCACCAACAAGAACGGCATGAGGGTAGGCTTCACCGATTATGGCGGTCTGATCACCGAGGTCACGACTCCTGATCGTGTCGGCAAGCGCGCCAACGTCGTGCTCGGCTTCCGGAATGCCGGCGAATATCAGGCACGCAATGGCGGCTATGGATTTGGATCGCCGATCGGCCGCTATGCGAACCGCATCGGCGATGCCCGCTTCACGCTCGACGGCAAGACCTATCAATTCAAGCCGAATGCCGGTCCGCACCTGCTGCATGGCGGCTCACCCGGTTATAATATGCGGTTCTGGAAGGTTTCGATGCGACCGCTGGGGATCAACCATGGCGCGGTTCTCACCCTTGTCAGCCCGGACGGCGACCAGGGTTTCCCCGGCACGTTGCGCATCCAGATGCGCTACACGCTGACCGAGAATGACGAACTGCGGATCGACTATCAGGCGACCACGACAAAACCGACCGTCATCAATCTCACCAATCACAGCTATTTCAACCTCGCCGGCGAGGGGAATGGCGATGTAGGCGGGCACATAATCGAAATCCGTGCGAACAGCGTCGCCGAAACAGACCCGACCATGCTCCCCACCGGCCGGATCGTGGAGGTGTCCGGGCCGCTCGACCTGCGCTCACCGCGCGTGATCCGCGACGGCCTCGATGCGCTTACGCAATCGGGCAGGAGCGGATATGATACACCCTATGTGCTTGCCAGCGAACCGCGTGCCAAACCGGTTCTGGCAGCGCGCGTCACGGAGCCCGCGTCTGGTCGAATGATGGAGGTCTATACCACCGAACCGTCGGTCCAGTTCTACACCGCGAACCATTTGCAGGGCCTGGACAAGGGACCGGGCGGGCGGCCCTATAACCGCTATGGCGGCTTCGCGCTCGAGACACAGCATCTGCCCGACAGTCCGAACCACGCGAATTTCCCGACGACCGTGCTCCGGCCGGGGCAGGTTTTCAGATCGACCACGATCTACAAATTCGTGACACCCGTTGACCGCTTGCACCGCTAGAATCGATGATTTTTTGTCGTACCGATCCGTCATCGCGGGAAGCGAAGCGCCGCGGCGATCCAGTCCCGCGCGGAACTGGATTGGGTGGCCATCGGGTAACGGCCCGCCGATATCGGTTTTCGGGGTCGGTCGACCATAGGCATAATTCCCTAGCTCAGGAATAGGATTTCTTGTTTTTCGGAGCCGGGCAGGCTTGCTAGCCGGACGGCCGGAGCGAGGATCGGGATGTCGAATTCGTCAATTTCGAGTGCGGGTGTCTATTGGGACATCGAAGGGATCTGCACGCGGCTGAAGGCTGCCCGGAGCGGCTGGCGCGAAGCGCATAGCCGGAACACGGAGCATGGCGCGGTCGGCTTTCCCTCGCGTCACGATCTGCGCAAGATCATGGCGTCGCTATGCGGGGCGCTCTTTCCGCTCAGGCTTGGTCCGACCTTCGTTCGCGCGGACAATGAGGATGGCTTCGTCCGCGAGACGCTACAGACCGCGCTGAGCCGCATCTATGGCCAGATCAGGCTGGAGCTCGCTTATTCGCTCAAAGGCAGCACGCCGCACGCGATCGACGCCGATGCCGCGCGCATAATCGGCCGGTTCGCCGAAGCATTGCCCGACCTGCGGACGTTGCTCGACAAGGATGTCGAAGCGGCTTTCGACGGTGATCCGGCGGCGCGGAGCGTTGACGAGGTTCTGATCTGCTATCCCGGGATCATCGCCATCATCCATCATCGGCTCGCCCATCTGCTGCATGGATTGGGGGCGCCGCTGGTCGCACGGATCATCGCCGAAATCGCCAATTCGGATACCGGAATCGATATTCATCCCGGCGCGCGGATCGGCACCAGTTTCTTCATCGATCACGGCACGGGCGTTGTCATCGGCGAGACCGCCGTCATCGGCGATCGGGTCAGGCTTTATCAGGCGGTGACGCTGGGCGCGCGAAGCTTTCCTTCCGAAAATGACGGCGGTGTCCGCCGCGGGCTTGCCCGCCATCCCGTCATTGAGGACGATGTCGTCATCTACGCCGGCGCGACGCTTCTCGGGCGGATCACCGTCGGGCGCCGATCAATCATCGGCGGCAACGTCTGGCTTACCGAAAGCGTCCCGCCGGGCAGCTTCGTCGATCAGGCGAGTGCCCGAAAGAAAACGATGCGCACCGCAGCGGAAGCGGACGATCATGCGGGCATTTCCATTCCTGCTGGAACCTTCCATCGCTAAAGCTTGAACGAGGGTGCGCACCGCGACCGACGTCGAAGCGCGCCGGTTCGCCGCGCATTGCAGTACCGGTACGCCCGCTCGCACCTGCAAAAAAAGGTTGATGAAAATTGACCATATCAGGCCGTTCTGGTATCGCAACTAACAGGGAATCGAATCGTTGTGATCCCCGGCCCGAATTTGGATTTCTGCACAAATTCGCGCCTTGGACAGTAAAGGGGCTATTTATGAAGCGTACCTTATTTGGGGCTGCGGGTCTGGCGCTTGCGATGGCCCTCGCGCCAGCAGCATATGCAACCGCCTTCACAGCGGCCGACATGAACATCGTTGTATATCCTGATGGGTCAATCTCCGCGACGTTCGGCAATTCGGGCATCGCGGCTGGTGAATTTACGGATACGTTCAGCTTCACGATTGCCGCTGACGGCACGGGCAGCGGCTCGGTCACGACGAGCACCTCGTCATTCCATCTGCCGACCGATCTGGATCTGTGGGACGTAACGGTCAATTCGCTTCCAACGACGGCGAATTCGGGCCCCGGCCTGATTGAATTTGCCGGCATCAGCAACGTTCCCATCACGGCGTTCGTGCTGAACGTTGTCACCATCCATGGCTGGTCTTACGGCAATGGATCCTATGGTGCCAACGCGACCTTCGTTCCGGCGGCGGTTCCTGAGGTGGCGACCTGGGCGATGATGCTCGTTGGATTCGGCGCAGCCGGCGCAGGACTGCGTTATCAGCGCCGTTCGACCAAGATTGCATTCAGCTAATCTGATCCGAATCTGATCCATTATGGGAGGCTGCCAGCCAAGCTGGCGGCCTCTTTTTTTTGCCGTCGCAGGCGTTGCGCCCGGTATCGAGCCCTCGCCGCGACCTCCATCGCGCGCCTGGGCAGATCGAGAATCATCGCGGGATCCGGCTCACTCCTCCTTGATCGACGGCACCGTGCCCGACGGCACGGACGGCGCGTTGCGAGCCAGGCCGAACGGCTCGATCAACTGGCGTGCGGTCGAGGTGGGAAGCGTCGCATCGATCCCATAGCAGGGAGGCCAATGGTTCGGCAGATAAAGCGTGCCGAACAGGCGATCGACCTGTGGGATCAGGGCCGCGAAATTGTGGTCGCGATGCTCGTCATTCGTATGGTGCCAGTGATGGAAGGCGGGCGTTGCGATCAACCATTCCAGCGGCCCCAGCCGCCAGCGGACAT
>DATMIP010000105.1:0-2776 GCA_035554515.1 Sphingomonas sp.
GGCGATCTGTCGCCGGCTTATGCTCCGTTCGTGGGCACGCTGCCGCCCACGGTCGAGCGCGGCTTCCGTCAGGGCGGCTTCGCGCCTCCGCCAGGCACCACGCGGGCGGATTATCGCGCGAGCTTCAGGAAGGAGCTGGAGCTGGTCGGGCGGATGCACAAGGCCGGCATCCCGATCGTGGCCGGTACCGACGGATCGGGGCTGGAACTCGTGCGCGAGCTCGAACTCTATGTCGAAGCCGGCTTCAGCACGATCGACGCGCTGCGCGCCGCGACGATCGTTCCCGCCACGCTGGTCGGCGCCGACACGCATACCGGTAAGATCGCGACGGGCTGGGACGCGGATGTCGTGCTGGTGGATGGGGATCCGTCCAAGGTGATCGGCGACCTTCGCCATACCAGGCTGGTGATGATGGACGGCAAGTTGATGGACGCCGAAAAGCTCCGCGCGGCGGTCGGCATCAGCGCCATGCCGAAATATGAGCGCGGCGATTGATACGGAACGCATGAGCGACATGAGCAACATCGTCATCCTCACCGGGGCGGGCATATCCGCCGAGAGCGGGCTCGCGACCTTTCGCGGGCCCGACGGGCTGTGGGAAGGCCACCGGGTCGAGGATGTATGCACGCCCGGGGCGTTGGCGCGCGATCCCGCGCTGGTGCTCGACTTCTACGATCAGCGCCGCCGCGCGCTGGCCGAGGTCAAGCCCAATCCCGCGCATGAAGCGCTTGCCCGGCTCGACGCCGAATGGCCGGGCGAACTGCTGATCGTGACCCAGAATGTCGACGATCTGCACGAACGCGCCGGCGCGAAACGACTGATCCACATCCACGGCGAATTGCTCTCTGCGCTCTGCCAGGCGTGCGGATCGCGTTCGCGCTTCGCCGGTGCGATGCTCGACGGACCGTCATGCGCCGTATGCGGCCATAGCGGCGCGTTGCGGCCCGATATCGTCTTCTTCGGCGAAATTCCGTACCGGATGGACGAGATCGAGGAGGCTTTGATGCGCGCCGATCTGTTCGCATCGATCGGAACGTCGGGTGCGGTCTATCCTGCCGCGGGCTTCGTCCAGATCGCGCGGGCGGCGGGGGCGCACACGATCGAGCTCAATCTCGAGCCTTCCGCGGGGTCGGGATTGTTCGCCGAGACCGAATATGGGCCGGCGAGCGCATCGGTCCCCCGGTGGGTTGACGGCTTGTTGCCTAGTCCGTGATGATTTTACCCCGACCCGTTCGTGCCGAGTAGCGACCGAGTAGCCCGCAGGGCGTATCGAGGGCGCGTATCGAGGCACCGGAGCGATCTCTCGATACGGGCGGGCAGGTCGCCATGCCCCCGGCATGGCTGCGAATTGCTGGGAGCAATTCGCACCTGCCCACCCTCGACAAGCTCGATCGCTACTCCTAAGTCCAACGCCGCTCGAAGCGATCGTTAAGCCCGGTCAGCACTTCATATTGCGACAGGCCCGAGCGCGCGGCGAGAACGGGCAGATCCAGATCGAGCGCCATCCAGTCGCCCTCGCCCACGTCCGAACCCGTCACGTCGACCGCGATCAGGTCCATCGAGACCCGGCCGACGATCGGGAAGAACCCGCCCCCGGCGCTCGCGACCGCGCCCGGCGCGAAGGGCCGCAAATAACCGTCAGCATAGCCAAGATTGATGATCGCGATCCGTGCTTCGTTTGCCGGTCGCCAGGTCGCGCCATAGCCGACGCCCTCACCCGCGGCGACCGCGCGGACTTGCACTATCTCCGCTTCGATCCGCGCCACCGGCTCGATGCCGGCCGCATTCGGCGTCGGCACTCCACCATAGATTGCGATCCCGGGCCGCGTGAGATCGAATGCATAATCGCGGCCAAGCAGGATCCCGGCTGAGTTGGCGAGGCTATAGCGCCGCGCCTTTATCGTCTGCCTCAACGCGCTAAACGCAGCGAGTTGCCGCCGGTTGAGCGGATGATCGGGCTCGTCGGCGCAGGCGAGGTGGCTCATCAGCGTGTCGATCCGCAGCCCGTCGAGCAGCCCCGAGCCTGCCTCGGCGGCCGTCAGGCCGAGCCGGTTGATCCCGGTATCGACCATCACGTCGCACCCCCCTCCTCCCGCCTCGCGCCAGCGCGCGACCTGCGCCGGGCTGTTGAGCACAGGGCGCGCGGACGAAGCGAGGGCGGCGCCCATGTCCGCCTCGCGCACGCCGTGCAGCACCGCCAGGTGCACGCCTGCCGGCAGGGGTTCGAGCGCGGCCGCCTCCGCCCACGTCGCGACGAAGACATCGCGGCAGCCCGCAGCCGCCAGCCGCGCCACGACCGCGCGCGCGCCGAGGCCATAGCCGTCGGCCTTGACGGCCGCGCCGCACGATACGCCGCTTTGCGCGGCCAGCCAGCGCCAGTTGGCAACCAGTGCCTGACTGTCGAGAAGGAGACGAAGAGGGGCCTTTTGTACCATCGGCACCCCGCTTAGCGATAGCCTGCTGCGGCGTCACCGCTACAATTTGCTGCGTCTGCGAGCATTATTGTTGCTCTTTTGCCATGGTCCCCGCTTATTTTCTTTATGCCATCTTGGCGGCTTGTCGCACCATTCGGCGCGCTCTACCACGCGATACCGATCCGGTACGGCAAACGGAAACGGTCGGCAGGACAATAAAACATAACCTGCACGTAGGAGAGGATGCCGTCACTTACAGGGTGGCGGGAAGCGGTCTGGCCCAGGGTCGGGCCGCTTCCTTGTTTATACCGCCCTCCCCCGCCAGGGGGAGGGGGCGGACGGCGATGCGGCCGGTCGACACC
>DATMIP010000106.1:0-4908 GCA_035554515.1 Sphingomonas sp.
GCGATAGGGAGCGATCGCCAAGCTGCGATCGTTTCGAGGCTCGAAGACGTCAGTAACGTCGAGGCGGCACTCAATGTGCGCGTCGCTGGTGTCTCGCTGGCCGAGAAAATTCGGCGTGGCGATGATGTGGAAAAGTTTCTCCCCGCTTCCTTGCCAGGAACCGCAGGGTCCGACGCCATCCTCGAGGCAATCGAGGACGCACGGTATGCGCCCTATCTTGCGCGACAGCGAGTCGAGGTCGAACGCGTTCGTGCGGAGGCGGATACCGATTTGGCCAATATTCAACATTATCGGAATATTGGTGGACTTTCCATGGAGATGGTCGAGCGGCTTGAGGCGGCACGGCCGGAAAATCTTGCATCGGCCGCGCGCATTCGCGGCATTACGCCGGCGGCGCTGGCTGCGATCCTCATAGCGGCCCAGCGTCGCGCCGCGTGACAGAGGAGGAAGCCCGCGTCTGGATGGCGGCGCGAAATGTTCCACGTGAAACATTTGAGGCGCTGGACCGCTTCACAACATTGCTCCGCCGCGAGGCCCAGACGCAAAATCTTATCGCCGCATCTACCTTGGAGTGCATCTGGGCGAGGCATATCGTGGATTCCGCTCAGCTGCTCGATCAGGCTACGCAATGGCGATCCTGGCTTGACCTCGGTGCAGGTGCGGGCTTTCCCGGCCTGGTGGTTGCGCTGTTGGGCGAGGGTAAGGTGACGCTCGTGGAATCGCGGGCCAAGCGCATCGGGTTTCTTCGCGAGGCGATCGAAATTTCCGGTCTGGCCGATCGCGTCGAGTTGGTGGGAAGCCGGGTCGAAACTCTCGCAGCGCGACGTTATGATGTGATCAGCGCGCGCGCCTTTGCGCCGCTCGACCGTCTTTTTTCGCTGGCGTCGAAATTCGCGGGCCAAGACACGCGGTGGATCCTGCCGAAGGGTAAAAGTGCCGCGCATGAGCTGGAAGCAGCGCGCGGAACGTGGCAGGGTAGGTTCGAGCTCGTTCCGAGCATCACCGATTCTGAAGCGGCGATCGTCGTCGCCGAGGGCGTCACCCCAAGGAAGCGCCGATGATCCGCATTGCCATTGCCAATCAGAAGGGCGGCGTCGGCAAGACGACGACCGCGATCAACCTGGCGACGGCGATGGCAGCGACAGGGTTTCGCGTCCTGTTGGTCGACTTCGACCCCCAAGGGAATGCCTCCACCGGCCTCGGGGTAGCACGAAACGCCAGGAATAAGTCTATTTATCAGGTTCTTACGGGAGAATGCACGCTTCTTGACGCAGCGACTTCGACTGCGGTGACGCGGCTCGACGTCGTCGCCGCGACGCAGGACCTGGCGGGGGCGGAACTCGAGCTGGCTGATCTCGAGGATCGGACCGACCGGCTTGCGCAGGCGCTTGCGACCGGTGATGCGAACTGGGACATCTGCCTGATCGATTGCCCGCCCTCGCTCGGCCTGCTGACGATCAATGCGCTTGCTGCGGCGAACAATCTCCTGATCCCGCTCCAATGCGAATTTTTCGCGCTCGAAGGGATGAGCCAGCTGCTGCAGACCGTCGAGCGCGTGCGCGCCCGGTTCAATCCCGATCTGGCGGTTCTCGGCATCGCGCTGACGATGTACGATCGGCGCAACCGGCTTTCCGAACAGGTTGCGGCTGACGTCCGCGCGGTTGTCGGCGATCTGGTGTTCAACACGGTTGTGCCGCGCAACGTGCGTTTGTCCGAAGCGCCAAGCCATGGTGTTCCGGCATTGGTCTACGACCATCGCTGCCCCGGGTCCGAGGCTTATATCGCGCTCGCTGGTGAAATGATCGCGCGGCTGCCGGTTCCAGCGGTGGCGGCATGAATCAGAAGGGAATTAGATGAGCGAAGTAAAACGCGGGCTGGGGCGCGGCCTGTCGGCACTCCTCGGCGAAGTGGCGAGTGAGCAGCCAATTGCCGCCGAGGACCCACGCCCGATGGGAATATTGCAGATTCCGGTGGCGCAGATCAGGGCCAATCCCACCCAGCCGCGCCGCCATTTCGATGAAGCCGCGCTGGACGAGCTTGCCGCGTCGCTCACCGAGCGCGGACTGATCCAGCCGATCGTCGTTCGGCCGCTCGGCCGCGGCTATTACGAGATCGTCGCGGGAGAAAGGCGCTGGCGCGCGGCGCAGCGGGCCCAATTGCACGACGTGCCGGCAATCGTGCGCGAGCTCAACGACGCCGAGACGCTCGAACTGGCGATCATCGAAAATATCCAGCGGCAGGATCTCAATGCAATCGAGGAAGCTGAGGCGTATCAGCGGCTCGCGCATGAATATGGCCACAAGCAGGAAGCGCTCGCCAAGATCGTTGGCAAATCGCGCAGCCACGTCGCCAATCTTCTGCGCCTGCTCGAGCTTCCGGAAAGCGTCCGCGCCGCACTTGCCGACGGCAGTCTCTCGATGGGGCACGCGCGCGCGCTTGCCTCCTCGTCCGATCCCGCCGCGCTCGCGCAGGAAGTGACCCGGCGCGGCCTGTCGGTTCGCGAGACCGAGGAGCTCGCGCGCGGCGGCAAGACCAAGCGAGCTCGCGAACCGCAATCATCCTCGCCTCCCGCCGATGCCGATATCATGATGCTCGAGCGCCAGCTTCGCGATCAGCTCGGGCTTAAGGTCGGCATCGCACATAGCGCAAAGGGCGGTAGCGTTACGATCACCTATGCGACGCTCGATCAACTCGACATGGTCTGCCAGCGGCTCGGCGGCGAAGTCTGAGGCTTAAGGCCTATGCGTGTCTAACCCCGGCGGCATCGACAATAAGATGGCAGGCATCGTGCGGCGCTCCGGCAAACGGAGCCGCTTCGGTACCGGTCATCCACACGTGGCCGCCCGCGGCTACGAGCCGGTCAAATAAGGCGATGCGGCGCGCCGGATCGAGATGGGCGGCAACCTCGTCGAGCAGCAAGACAGGACGCGCCGCACGCTGGGCGGCGACGAGATCGGCGTGCGCCAGCACAAGCCCGAGCAGTAAGGCTTTTTGCTCCCCGGTCGAACAGAGTTCGGCGGGCATGCCCTTATCAAGATGGGTGACCGCGAGGTCCGAACGATGCGGCCCCGCGAGCGCGCGTCCGGCGGCGGCATCGCGGCCGCGCCCGCTGCGCAATTCGGCGGCGAGAGCGGCCTGCGCATCGCCTGGCGCTGGCGTCCAGCCGGCAAGCGCGATGCGGGCGCGGGCGAACGCGCCGGGGGGTTGATCGGCGAGATGAGCGGCCAGCGCCTTGACCGTACGCGCCCGGGCTTCGGCGATGGCGGCGCCATGCTCCGCCATCCCGGCTTCCAGTGCAGCGAGCCAGGCGGGGTCGGCGCCGTCGGGCTCGGCGAGCAATTTGTTGCGCGCGCGTGTCGCCGCTTCGTAGCGTGTCGAGTGCGCGGCGTGACCCGGTTCGCGCGCCAGCACCAGCCGGTCGAGGAAGCGCCGCCGTCCCCCGGCGCTTTCGGCAAACAAACGGTCCATCGCCGGCGTAAGCCACAGGATCGACAGCCATTCGCCCAATGCCGCGGCGGACCTGTCGGCGCCGTTGATTCGTACCCGGCGTCGTTCGGGCGCGGCGGCAAGCGTACCGGTGCCGAGATCGACGTCAGCGCCGAGCCGCGCGTTGATCGCGAACCCTCCCGGCCCCTCGTTGCGCGCCATTTCGCCGAGCGCCGCGCCCCGCAGGCCGCGTCCGGGCGTCAGCAGCGACACCGCTTCGAGGATGTTGGTCTTCCCCGCGCCATTTTGGCCGGTGAGGATAACGAATCCCGGGCCCGGCGTTATCAACGCCTCGGCGTGGTTACGAAAATCGGTGAGCGCGAGACGGGTGATCACAGGATGCACACACCTGATTAATCAGAGCGAGGAGGCGCTCAGGACGTCCGTGTGACGTGGCTCCCATTCGCGCGGGCGGCAATCAGCAAGGCCTCGGAGACGAGGCCCGGCATCCTCACACCCGCATCGGCATCAGCACATAGAGCGCGGGCGCCTTGTCATTCTCGCGGATCAGGGTTGGCGCGGCGGCGTCGGCGAGGTGAACTTCGACGATGTCGCCGTCGATCTGGCCGAGAATGTCGAGCAGATAGCGCGCATTGAAGCCGATATCGAAGCCCGGTGCCGCATAGTCGCCAGGGACTTCCTCGGCCGCGGTGCCGTTTTCCGGGCTGGTGACGGATAAGGTGATCTTGTCGCGATCGAGCGTCATCTTGACCGCGCGGGTCTTTTCGCTGGCGATCGTGGCAACCCGATCGACGCCCTCCTCGAAGCTGCGCGGATCGATCCGGAGCAGCTTGTCATTTGCGGTCGGGATGACGCGCGAATAATCGGGGAAGGTGCCGTCGATAAGCTTCGACGTCAGGATCGCGGTGCCGAGCCCGAAGCGGACTTTGGTCGGTGACAGCGACACTTCGACCGAGCCGTCGACTTCATCGAGCAATTTGCGCAGCTCGCCCACGCACTTACGCGGAATGATGATGTCGGGCATGCCCTCGGCACCGTCGGGACGCGGGACCGTGACGCGGGCGAGGCGGTGGCCATCGGTCGCGGCCGCCTTGAGGACCGGCGTGGCATCGTCAGAAACATGGAGGAAGATGCCGTTGAGATAATAACGCGTCTCCTCGGTCGAGATGGCGAAGCGCGTCTTGTCGATGATCTGCTTCAGCGTCTCGGCCGGCAGGTCGAAACGGGTCGGCAGCTCGCCCTCGGCGATCACCGGGAAATCTTCGCGGGGCAATGTCTGCAGGTTGAAGCGCGCCCGCCCGGCTACCACGAGCATCTTGCCCTCGGCGGCGGTAAGCTGGACCTGGCTGCCCTCGGCCATCTTGCGGGCAATGTCGAACAAGGTGTGCGCAGCGACTGTGGTCGCACCCGGAGTTTCGACCTGTGCCTCGATCGTTTCGACTACTTGAAGATCGAGATCGG
>DATMIP010000107.1:0-3986 GCA_035554515.1 Sphingomonas sp.
AGCCGATTGCGGCAGCAGTGCCGGGCGCTTCATCAGCGGCTGTTGCATCACCTCGACCGGCGCCCTTATAGCGGGGCATGGTTCGCTTTTCGTTCTGCGGCACAGAATTCGCCGCTTTAGGGGCAGGAGCGCTCTTTTGGCCGGAGCGCGGCGCGTTGCTGGTCGCCGATCTACACCTGGAAAAAGCAAGCTGGTATGCCAGCGGCGGCCAGATGCTGCCCCCTTACGATTCGATCGCGACATTGACCGAACTGACGACGCTGCAGGCGCAGACGGACGCGCGCGAAATATGGTGCCTGGGCGACAGTTTTCACGACAAACAAGGCTGCGAACGACTGCCCGCAAACGCACGCGCGCGCCTGATTTCGCTGACCGGGAGCACATGCTGGACGTGGATTACGGGCAATCATGACGCCATTTTGGCCGATCATTGCGGCGGTAATGTCGTCGAGGAAGCTGTAATTGACGGGCTTGTACTGCGCCACGAAGCCGATCCGCGTGAGACGCGGCCGGAATTATCGGGGCATTTTCATCCCAAATTGCGCCTCAATCTGCGCGGGCGCAGCCTCGCGCGGCGCTGCTTCGTCGCGAGCGGGACCAAGCTGATCCTGCCAGCGTTCGGTGCGCTGACCGGCGGAATGGATGCCGACGACCCGGTCATCACCCGATTGGTGGGCCCTGGCGCACAGGCCCTGATCGCCGTTGACGACCGGTTGCTGAGGTTCCCGTTGGCGGCCTAGCCCGTCGTTCGCGCGACGGTCAGCCGTTCACCAGGACCGGACGTTCGCGCCACAATTGCGGGTAGAGCCGCTTCAGCGCCGCCACCTTCGGCAGATCGTTGAAGCGGATATAGCCCGAATTGGGATGCAAGGTCAGATAGTCCTGATGATAGGCTTCCGCCCGATAGAAAGGCTGCGCGCGTTCGATCCGGGTGACGATCGGCCTGTGCCACAGATCGGCCTTGCGCAACTGATCGATATAGGCGGCGGCAACCTTGCGCTGCGCCTCGCTCGTCGGGAACAGGGCCGAGCGATATTGCGTGCCTACATCCGGGCCCTGCGCGTTCAATTGTGTCGGATCCGCAATCACCGAGAAATAGATGCGCAGCAGATCCGCATAGCTCACGATCCGAGGGTCGAACACGACGCTCACGGCTTCGGCATGGCCGGTATCGCCGCCCGATACATGATCATAATCGGCGGTCCGGCCGGCCCCGCCGGTGAAGCCGGAGATCGCGCTCCTCACGCCCTTAACGTGCTGGAACACGCCCTGCACGCCCCAGAAACAACCACCGGCAAAGACCGCTGTCTCCGACGTGGCATTGTTGCGCACCGTGACGATCGCGGCAGGCGCATGCACTATCGTCTCCGCGGTAACCCGTGGCGCGCCGAAAACCAGCGCGATTGCCAGGCCGATTGCGGCGCAACCGGCAACCAGGCGGTGAGAAGTCTTTCCCATAAGATGGCTCCGAGTGAGACGACGCTCATATGGGATGATGAATCTGAACCGGACGTGGCGGGCAGCCTTCCGACCGTTCCGGCGTTGGGAGCGATCAACGTTCGAGGAGTTCGGTCATGGTCACGCGCACCGCATCCGCCCGCTATGAAGGGCTCGGCAAACCGGGAAAGGGGCATATCTCGACCCAGTCGGGTGTGCTCGATGATACCCCCTACGGCTTCGGTACCCGTTTCGGTGACGAGAAAGGGACAAATCCCGAGGAGTTGATCGCCGCCGCGCATGCCAGTTGCTTCACCATGGCATTGTCATTTGCGCTGGCGGGCGCCGGCTTCAGCGACGGTAGGCTCGAAACGAGCGCCACCGTCACGCTGGAAAAGGATGGTGACGGCTTCAAGGTCACGCGCTCGGACCTCAGCCTTGTGGCGTCCGTCGCCGGAATCGATCCTTCGAAGTTCGCGGCGATCGCCGCCGACGCCAAGCGCAACTGCCCGATCTCGAAGCTACTGAACGCCGAAATCACGCTCACACATGTTTTGAGCTGATCAGCGCAGCGCTGCGCAGGCAGTCTGGATGCGCTCGCAGGCTCGGGTAAGAAGCTCCTCGGATGTCGCATAACTGATCCGGAATGCCGGCGAGAGGCCGAAGGCGGCGCCGTGAACCGCAGCTACGCGCACATCGTCGAGCAAATAATCGATCAATGCCTCGTCCGTATCGATTGTCTTACCGGCTGGCGTCGCCTTGCCGATCAACCCCGAAACGTCAGGATAGACGTAGAAGGCGCCATCGGGGCGCGGACAATGGACCCCGTTGATCTGGTTGAGCATCGAGCAGACGAGATCGCGCCGCCGCTCGAAGGCAGCATTGCGATCCGCGAGGAAGTCTTGCGGACCGTTGAGCGCGGCGGTCGCGGCGGCCTGCGCGATCGAGCAGGGATTCGAGGTCGATTGGGACTGAAGCTTCGCCATAGCCTTGATCAGCGGGGCGGGCCCGCCGGCGAAACCGATCCGCCAGCCCGTCATTGAATAGGCTTTCGAGCAGCCGTTCACGGTCAGCGTGCGTTCGTAAAGTTCGGGGACCATCTGAGCGATCGTCGTAAATTCGAAATCGCCATAGGTGATATGCTCGTACATATCGTCGGCCATCACCCACACATGCGGATGCCTGAGCAGCACTTCGCCCAGCGCCTTCAGCTCGGCAGCCGAATAGGCCGCTCCGGTCGGGTTGGAGGGCGAATTAAGGATCAGCCACTTCGTGCGCGGGGTGATCGCGGCCTCAAGCTGATCAGGTGCGATCTTGTAACCCTGCGCAGCGCCCGCCGCCACGATCACCGGCGCACCTCCACAAAACTGCACGATGTCGGGATAGGATACCCAATAAGGCGCCGGGATGATGACCTCATCCCCGGCCTCGACCGTAGCCACCAACGCGTTGAACAAGGTGTGCTTGCCGCCAACGTTCACGCTGATCTGGCTGGCTTCGTAGTTCAGGCCATTGTCACGACGAAACTTGCCCGCGATGGCGGCCTTGAGCTCGGCGGTGCCGTCGACATTGGTATATTTGGTCTTGCCCGCACGGATCGCCTCGATCGCGGCATCCTTGACGAAATCCGGCGTGTCGAAATCGGGCTCGCCCGCTGCCAGGCCAATCACCTCGACGCCTTGCGCCTTGAGTTCCAGCACGCGGCTGGTCATGGCGAGCGTGGGCGACGGGCTGATGCGGCCGAGCGCGGCCGAGATGAGGCTCATCGGTAAGCATTCTTTCTGAGAGGCTAGAAACGGCGGCGCTATAGCGCGCGCTGTCCGGACCCAGCAACCGCTTTAGGCTATGGCTACGCCAACCGCGCCTTGATCAGCCCGCGCAGATCGTTGGCCAGCAGGAATTCGCCGGTCAGATCGGCCGGCGTAAGCTCACCTTCGATCGCATCGCCCCGATCGAGCAGCATCGCGCGCTGGATGCCGGGCAGCAATCCCAGCGCAAGCGGCGGCGTCACCAATTTGCCGTCACGCGGCACGAACAGATTGGTGAAACTGCCTTCAGTAAGGCGCCCGTCGCGGCGGACGAAAATCACTTCGAACATATTGGTCGCGGCGCGTGCCTCGGCATAGAATCCGCGGTCGGTGGTCTTGTGGCGCAGGCGAAAATCGGAAGGATCGACCGGAAGGGGGACCACTTTTACCTTCACGGGCAGAGCGGGGGCGGGGGGAATCGGGGTCACCTCGATCGCGATCGCACCGCTGCGCCCAAGGGTTACGCGTACGCGCGATGGCGCGGTCAGGCGGAAGGTGGCGGCGTGGAGTTCGTTGCGGATTTCATGACGATCGAACGCAAAGTCGAATTGCCTGGCACTTGCTCCCAGCCGGGCGAGATGCTCGTCGAGGCGAAGAATGCCTTCATCGGCCTCGAACCGCATCGTTTCGAACAGGTCGAACCGGGATGTGCCGGCGGTCAGGAACGCCGCCTTGGCGAGACATTCGCGCCACTCGCCGTCTGCGGTAGAATCCGCGACGACTGCCGATCCCAGGCCGATA